>NZ_JAKJEW010000002.1:113299-216173 GCF_022705245.1 Candidatus Skiveiella danica
CCGGTGGAGCGGCTGCCGCGGCTGGTGCGCCCGCCGGTGCTTTCCTCACCCAGCATGGCCATGGTGCTGGACTTCACCCGTACGCGAACGGCCCAGTCGGGCTCCCAGACGGCCTTGGGGTCGGCCGGGCGTGGGGGATAGGCGAAATTGCTTTCGCTGCCGTAGGCGATCATGCGCAACATGCCGCCGCTGTCACCGCGCCGGCCAGCGCCTGCATCCTTGGCCGCGAAGATGCCGCGCGGGATGGCGCACTGCGTGGTCTCCGGCGTCAGCAGGACCTTGTCCTTGATCCAGCGGTCGATCGTGGCATTGGGCAGGTAGTCAAACAGGCCCATGCCGCTGTCGGGCGTGTCGGAGCTGGACCACATCACCATGTCGTTCTCGCCGACGGTTCCCATCGCGTGCAGGAAATAGGCGCGCGCCTGGTTCACGCTGCGCCAGTTCAGCGCGATGCTGTCCTTGGGCGTGCCGCTGCTTTGCAGCTCGATGGCCGGCATCACGTCCTGCGCCGCACCGAGCGTGAACTTGAACGATGGCGGCACGCCGTCTCCCTGGATCTGGTGATCGCCGACCAGCGAGCTCTCGCGGCTCAGGCTGACCCGGTTGCGCTCATTGGGAAACAGCACAAAGCCCGGGCCGACACGCGCGCCCCGGTCGGGCGCGAAACGTCCGGCAAAGGCGGTACCGAAATCAGCCGGATTGGCCCGCGCCAGGTCGATGATGCGGGGCTGCCCGGGTCGAACCTCGGCGCCGCAGCCCCAGTAGATCAGGATGCGACCCTTGGGCGTCTCGCGCTTGTACTCCTCCGGCACCTCGGACGGCTCGGTCTCCTTGACCGGCTGCGCCGGTGGCGGCGGCAACAGCGGCAGCTTGTCGCCCATGCGCGCGCCGGGCGGAATGAGCTGCGCGGCTTCGACACCGGGTTTGAGCCGGTTGTACAGGGCGATGTCGAGCACGCGCGGCGGCATGAAGCTCATGCCGCGCGCCATGCCGTAGGTGGTGTTGTTGCCGCCGCCCATCATGCCGCCGAGCATCGCGCCCACGCCGCTGTCCATGTCGGGCATGCCGGCCATGCCACCGGTGGAGACATCCATCCAGAGCTGGGCTTTGGGCGGCTTGACGTTCTGGGCCTGGGCCGCCGGCAGCGTGCCGAAGCCGAGCGCGAGCAACGCGGCGCCCAAGGGAAGCAGGGAATGTTTCATGTGTCGCTCCATCAGCAATGGCCGCAGGATCAGCCTCCCTCTGCGCGCTGGTGTCAGACCGCGCGCAGCCGCTCGATCAAGCCATTGAGTTCGTCGAGCGATCCAAAGTTTATGACGAGTTCACCCAGTTCCTCCACGCGGCCATGGCGTTTGACACGTTTTTTTACACGCACCTCGACGGCGGCCGTCAGCAGGTCGGACAGTTCCTCCTCGACCCGGCGCAGATCGCGCGACTTTTCCTTCTTCGGCTTCTGCGGCACCAGATTGAATTCGGCGCCGAGCTTCTTCACCAGACTCTCGGCTTCGCGCACCGACATCTTTTTCGCGCTGATCTGGTTGCCAGCGGTGATCTGCGCCGCCTTGTCCAGCGCCAGCAGCGCGCGCGCGTGGCCCATGTCGATGTCGCCGGCCATCAACATGGTCTGCACCGGATCGGCCAGATTGAGCAGGCGCAGCAGGTTGCTGGCCGCGCTGCGCGAGCGCCCGACGGCTTGCGCCGCCTGTTCGTGCGTGAGGCCGAACTCCCGGATCAGCCGCTGCAGGCCCTGCGCCTCTTCCAGCGGATTGAGGTCTTCGCGCTGCATGTTTTCGATCAGCGCCATGGCGGCGGCGGCCTGGTCGCTCACGTCGCGCACCAGCACCGGAACGCTGTCCAGCCCGGCCAGCCGCGCGGCGCGGAAGCGGCGTTCGCCCGCGATGATCTCGTACTTGCCGGCGTTGGCGCCCTGTGCGAGCTGGCGCACGAGGATCGGCTGCATGATGCCCTGTGCTTTGATCGACTCGGCCAGCTCGTACAGCGCGCCTTCGTCCATGCGGGTGCGTGGCTGGTAGATGCCGGGCACCAGATCGTCGAGGTGCAGCGCGGTGGGCTGGGCGCCTTGGGCATCGGCACCGCGGTCGCCGGCGGCGTTTTCCTGGACCGCCGGGCCCAGCAAAATGTCGAGCCCGCGTTGCAGCCCCTTGGGTTTTCTGGTGACCATGGTTTCAGTCCTTCATCAATGATTGCAGCCACGCGTGGCCCTCGGGCCAGTCGCCCAGGCCGGAATCGGCGTTGATGTGGCCCAGCGGGCCGACGTTCCTCAGCTCGCTGTTCCACTGGCCAGCCAGGCCGGCAGCCTGCTCAAAAGCGCCGTATGGGTCGTCGGTGCTCGCCGCCACGATCGAGCGAAACGGCAACGGCCGGCGCATCACCGGCGCCCAGCCCGGCAGTTGCTGGCGCAGGTCTTCACGCTCCACCTCCGGCGGCGCCACCAGCAACGCGCCGCGAACCTGCGCGGTGTGGCGCGAGTGGGCGGCCCACCAGGCGGCGAGGATGCAGCCGAGGCTGTGCGCCACCAGCACCACCGGCCCGGGGGCGGCCAGAACGGCCTCCTCCAGCTGCACCGTCCAGTCGCCCCGCAGCGGGCGAATCCAGTCGTGTTGCTCCACCCGCGTGTAGCCGTGCCGAAGCTGCCAGCGACTCTGCCAGTGCGCGGCTTCGCTGTTGAGCCAGCCTGGAAGGATGAGAACGCCGCGGCTATCCATGCAGAAAAGTTGTCAATGCGCTATACAATTTATAGCTCCCTACGACCGGTTTGCGCCGGGGTCAGCCGCTTCTGCTTGATTTTTTGATGCCGGGAGGTCTTCCGGACGGCCCAAACGGGTCACCATCTCTCGGGCGAACTCCACATAGGCCTGGCTGCCCTTGGCCGACGGGTCGAATACCACGCCTGGCAGGCCATAGCTGGGCGCCTCGGCCAGGCGCACGTTGCGCGGGATGAGGGTGTTGAACACCTTGTCGCCGAAGTGCGCCTTGAGTTGGTCGCTGACCTGCTGCTGCAGCGTGATGCGCGGATCAAACATCACGCGCAGCAGGCCGATGATCTCCAGCTCACGGTTCAGGTTGGCATGCACCCGCCGGATGGTATTGACCAGATCGCTGAGGCCTTCGAGCGCGAAATATTCGCACTGCATCGGCACCACGACGCCGTGCGCCGCGCAAAGACCGTTGAGGGTGAGCAGCGACAGGCTGGGCGGGCAGTCGATCAGCACGAAGTCGTGGTCGTCCGCCACCTCGGCCAGTGCGGACTTCAGCCGTTTTTCGCGGCGCTCCAGGCCCACCAGCTCGACCTCGGCGCCCGCCAGTTCACGGTTGGCACCCAGCACGCGGTAGCCGCATTTCTCCGACAGCACGGCGGCTTCACGGATCGAGGCGGACTCCAGCAGCACGTCGTACACGCTCAACGTCAGTTTGCGCTTGTCAACGCCCGATCCCATGGTCGCGTTGCCTTGCGGGTCCAGGTCGATCAAAAGCACCCGCTGCCCCACCTTGGCCAGCCCCGCGGCGAGATTCACGGTGGTGGTGGTCTTGCCGACGCCGCCCTTCTGGTTGGCAACACAAAAAATCCTGGCCATGGGTGCCTTCGGGTGGAGGGGTGAAAAAGGGCTTAACGGGACAGCGCCAGCCGCACGCCAAAGCCGATCAGGAACACGCCGGCGATCTTCTCCAGAACCCGGCCGATCACGGGGCTTGCCCGCAGCCGCTCGGCCAGAAAATGCGTCAGCAGCACGACGGTGAGTCCGTACAGAAAAGCCAGCACGGCAATGGTGGTCGCCATGACGCCGAAAGTCACCAGCCCCTGGTGGCGGGCAGGATCGATGAACAGCGGAAAGAACGCCATATAGAAAACAATGGCTTTTGGATTGAGCAGCGTGATCGTGAAAGCCTGCTGGAAATAAAGCCGAGGCCTGATGTTCAGCACCGGCGCACTGCCCGGTTTGGCCACGATCATCCTGAAACCGAGCCAAGCCAGATAGGCTGCACCCACCCATTGCACCGCCACAAAGGCTGGCGGGTAGGCCGCCAGCAATGCAGCCACGCCAGCCACGGCCATCCACATCAGAACCTGATCGCCCGCAACCACCCCCAGGGTTGCGCCCAGCCCGCCGGACACGCCCCCTTTGCTGGTGGAGGTGATGAGCGCCAGATTGCCCGGCCCTGGAATCAGCAGGAACACAATCATGGCGGCGACAAATGCGCCGTAATCGGAGATGCCGAACATCGGACGTTCCCGGGTGGTGGTGGATGGAAGAGTTTACGTCACGGCTGGCGCCGGCGTGGCGGCTTCGCGCAGCCAGACGATGCAACGCTCGGCTTCAAGCCCCGGCACCCGCAACGGTTCCACGTGAAACACGTCCACCCCGGGCGGCAGCACCGCGATTTCTGCGGCCGGGTGTTTGCCCTTCATGGCCAGCCAGATGCCGCCCGGCGCCAGCGCCGCTCGGGACCAGGTCACGAAGTCCGCCAGCGAAGCAAAGGCGCGGGAACAGATCAGGTCAAACGGTCCGTTCAGGCTTTCCACCCGCGCATGCAGGCCTCGCAGATTGGGCAGGCGCAATGTGGCGGCCACCTGCTGCACAAAGGCCGCCTTCTTGCCCACCGTGTCCACGCAGGTCACGTCCAGTTCGGGACAACAGATCGCAATCACCACACCGGGGAGCCCCGCTCCAGATCCCACGTCAAGCACGCGCGCGGACGCATCGGCCGATCCATTCGGACGCAGGGCAGTGAGCTTCTGGCGCAGCGGCGCGATGACGGCGAGGCTGTCCAGCAGGTGGTGCGTCAGCATGTCGGCAGGCTCACGCACGGCAGTGAGGTTGTAGACCTTGTTCCATTTGTGGACCAGGTCCAGATAGGCGATCAACAGATCGACCTCGCCTGGCGACAAAGACAGGCGGATCACCTCGGTCGAGCGAATCAGCGTTTTGCGGAGTTCCGCGGTGGTTTCGGTCATGATCGGGCAAGGCAGGTTACATCGCGGATTGTCGCCTGCCGCGCCGGGTGTTCCACGTGAAACAGGTTCCGCGACTTCACCCGCCGCTGTCCCAGCAATTCCCCTTCTGATCGGCGGCGTGGACCCAATAGCGGGTATGCCCGGTCAAGCCCGGCCCACGCTGGCCCTGAAGCGCCCAGGCACCCGAGCCGCCAGCCTGCAGCCCGGCCATTCGCCAGCCCGCGCCCAATTCCTGCTCGCAGCGTGCAGACCCCGCAGCCTCAGACTCGATCACCGCGCCCATCACCGGCTGCGTCGCCCCCAGCGCGCCACCCGCCCAGACACCGCGTGCGGCGTCAAGCCCACCGGGCATCGGCGCCTCCGTCGCCCGCACGCACAAAACGGGCAGTACCGTGCGGCAACTGGTGTCGCCCTGAAGCGGGTTGCAGCCACCCCGGTGAGGTCGATCCTGCGGGGCGGGCTCGCCGTGGCAGCCCAGATGCGCCACATCCGATGGCATCCTGCCATCTCCAAGCAAGGCAAGGCTCAGGCCGTGGCCGATGGGGCGGGGCGTGGCGGTCGTGACGGCAGGCGCCGATGCGGTGTTCGTCGAAGGGCCGCGGCTCATTTCCAATTCCTTCCGGTGCACTTCCGATTCCCGGTTTTCCCGTTCCTTTTTCAGGTACACGGGAACGACCAGCATAAGCACCAGGATGCCGACGACCAGAAGCGCCCGCGCCATCATGAAAGCACCGAACTGTCCAAACCTCGTCGCCATGCAACCCCCTCCTGCAACCGGCTGCGTTGGTTTGTGGTCAACGGCTGGCGGTTGCGCGCAACACCCCTGCTTTACGGCGGCGCCTGACCAGCCGGGCCCGCCAACGCCGTGTCCCGCACCCGGATTCCACTCTTTTTCAGATGAATCAGCAACAGCGAAATGCTCGCCGGGGTGATGCCGGAAATGCGGCTTGCCATGCCCAGGGTTTCCGGCCGGTGGCGCGCGAGCTTCTGGCGCGCCTCGATCGACAAGGCCGTCACCTGCATGTAGTCCAGATCGGCGGGCAGACGCAACCCCTCGAAGTGGGCCGCCCGCTGAACCTCGTCTTTCTGGCGATCGATATAACCGGCGTACTTGGCCGCAATCTCCACCTGCTCGATCACCGGCGCGCTCAGCCCGCCAAGCACGTCTGGCAACACCTCAACCGACGCATGGGCACCGCCATCCATCGACATCAGCGCGCCGTAGGTCACATTCGGGCGACGGAGCAACTCGAACAGGTTGTACTCGTGATCGATGGCCTTGCCCAGCACCCGCTCGGACTCGTCCGCCGGCAGGTTGCGCGGGTTCACCCAGGTCGACTTGAGGCGCTCTGTTTCACGTGAAACAGCATCGCGCTTGCGGCTGAACGCATCCCAGCGGGCGTCGTCGACCAGCCCTAGGCGGCGGCCGGTTTCGGTCAGGCGCATGTCGGCGTTGTCCTCGCGCAGCTGCAGGCGGAACTCGGCACGGCTGGTGAACATGCGGTAGGGCTCGGTCACGCCCTGGGTGACCAGGTCGTCCACCAGAACCCCCAGGTACGCTTCGTCGCGGGCCGGCAGCCACGGATCGTCACCCCGGCATTGCAGCGCGGCGTTGATGCCGGCGAACAGGCCCTGGGCCGCCGCCTCTTCATAACCCGTCGTGCCGTTGATCTGGCCGGCAAAAAACAGGCCCTGGATCTGACGGGTTTCGAAACTGCTTTTGAGCGAACGCGGATCGAAATAGTCGTATTCGATGGCGTAACCGGGGCGCAGGATGTGGGCGTTCTCCAGTCCTTTCATGCTGCGCACCAGGTCGTACTGGATGTCGAACGGCAGACTGGTCGAGATGCCGTTCGGGTAGAACTCGTTCGTGGTCAGGCCCTCGGGTTCCAGGAAGATCTGGTGGCTGTCCTTGTCGGCAAAGCGGTTGATCTTGTCCTCGACACTTGGGCAGTAGCGCGGCCCCACCCCTTCGATCTTGCCGGTGAACATCGGGCTGCGGTCAAAGCCGCTGCGGATGATCTCGTGCGTGCGCGCGTTGGTGTGGGTGATCCAGCATGGCAGCTGCCGGGGGTGCATGGCCACGCTGCCCATGAAGCTGAACACCGGTACCGAACCTTCGTTCACCCCGCCGGGCATGCCGTCGCCGGGTTGTTCGGTGCATCGGCTGAAATCGATGCTGCGGCCGTCGATGCGCGGCGGCGTGCCGGTCTTGAGCCGGCCTTGCGGGAGCTTGAGTTCCTTGAGCCGGGCGGACAGGCTCACGGCCGGCGGGTCGCCCGCACGGCCGGCGGCGTAGTTGTTCAGGCCGACGTGAATCTTGCCGTCCAGGAAGGTGCCGGCCGTCAACACCACGGTACAACCGCGAAACTTGATGCCGACCTGCGTGACCGCACCCACCACCCGGTCGCCCTCCACCATGAGGTCGTCCACCGCCTGCTGGAACAGCCAGAGATTCGGCTGGGTCTCCAGCATCCGCCGGATCGCCGCCTTGTACAGGATGCGGTCGGCCTGCGCCCGGGTGGCGCGCACCGCCGGGCCTTTGGAACTGTTGAGGATGCGGAACTGGATGCCGCCCTCATCGGTGGCCAACGCCATCGCGCCGCCCAAGGCGTCCACCTCCTTGACCAGATGCCCTTTGCCGATGCCCCCGATGGACGGGTTGCAGCTCATCTGCCCCAGCGTCTCGATGTTGTGCGACAGCAGCAGCGTCTTGCAGCCCATGCGGGCCGCGGCCAGCGCGGCTTCCGTGCCGGAATGACCGCCTCCGACCACGATGACATCAAATTCCTGTGGGTACAACATTCGCGAGACTCCGGCGCCAGGCATCCGGATGCCTGGCATTGCTTTCTGCGACCCCGCTTACTGCCGGGCGCCGCCTTGGTGGCGAAAAGGACCGATTGTCCCACCACCCCGCCCAGCGATGCTTGCAGCGGCACTTTCGCGCCGGTCCTGACGGCGCCACACGCCCTCCCAGGGACAGCGGCCCGACACGCTTCGGTCCCTGCCAACTTGTCAGAGCGGTCCTTTCGCCTCCCTCGGTGGCCGCATTTGGCCCTCGGTAAGTTTGATCAAGATCAAAAGCTGATCAAACAGCGCGCCATGGAGATCTCTGCGAATTCGAGAATATCCATATGTCAACAAAGGACTAAGGCATGCGTACATCGCAGGTATTGAAAGGCGCGGGCTTCGCCACACTGTTCTGGGTTTCTGCCGCATGGGCGCAGCCCAGCTTTGTTGCGGGCCTGCAACCCGATCGCCGCCCGCCTGGCGCCCCGGTCAAGACCGAAGCGTCCTTCACGCCCGAGCAGATGGCGCAGTTCCTGCGCGGCATTGAAGGTACGCCCCCAGGCAACGTGACCACCATCGTCGCCACCGGCCAGTGGTTTGTGCCCATGCGGCACCCTGGCGCCACACCTCCCTATGACCTCCGCGGGTGGCATGCCACCCCCGCTCCCGCGACACCAGCCGCCTCGTCACCCCGATGAAGCAGCGGACATTTTTTCTGGCGCCACAGTCCGCAGGATCGCGGTGCCGCACCGAGTCGAGTTTGCAGCCGATCACGCTGCCGGCACGAACTGCCGACGGGCAGGGGGAACTGTCCCCAACACTTTTCCACAACTTCACTTGATCAAGGAGAAATCTATGAAATCCATTCGCACCGCCTTCGGCCTGACCGTCATCGCAGCCGCCCTGGCAACCTCTGCCTATGCCCAACAGGCTGGCATGTCCGGCATGAGCGGCATGTCCGGTGACCAGAAGGGCATGAGCGGCATGTCGGGCATGTCGGGCGACCAGAAGGGCATGTCCGGCATGAGCGGCATGCAAGGCCAAAAGGGCATGTCCGGCATGTCGGGTATGTCCGGCGACCAGAAGGGCATGGCCGGTATGAGCGGCATGGAAGGCAAGAAGGACGCCAAGAAGCCGGCCAAGAAGTCGGACAAGCAGGAAGGCATGAGCGGCATGTCCGGCATGTCCGGTGACCAGAAGGGCATGTCTGGCATGAGCGGCATGCAAGGCCAGAAGGGCATGTCCGGCATGAGCGGCATGTCTGGCGACCAGAAGGGCATGTCCGGAATGTCTGGAATGTCCGGTGATCAGAAGGGCATGTCCGGCATGAGCGGGATGTCTGGCCAGAAGGGCATGAGCGGCATGGAAGGCAAGAAGTAATCTGCCTCTTGGGGCTGGATCCAACGGCGAGCCCCCTCCCGCACCGCCCCGGGCCGGGCCATACGCCCGATCCGGGGCTTCTTGTTTTCCCTGACCACAACCCCGTGTGGAGTACCAAGCATGCAAATCCCCAGGCCTTGGTGGGCCCAGGCAGTCACCACCGTCGCCGCCTTGCTGACCAGCGCCCTGCTGGTTGCCTGCGATGGGCCGAAGCCGGAACCCGCCAAAACCAGCGCTGAACCCGCTGCGAAGATTTCCGAGCCAGCCCCCAAAGCGGAGCCGAACTACCACGCCGCGCGCTACGACAAGATTCATTTCAAGCCAGCCATCGAAAAGGCCACCGACGCCGAATGCCTGGCCTGTCATCAGGAAGTGCTCAAGCCTTCGGTGAGAAAACATTCCCCGGCCGGTCTCGCCTCTGCCGACGTCAAGGCGTGGTACCAGCTGACATCGACCTACACGGGTGAGCAGGACACGATGCACCGGCGCCACCTTGAAACCCCGCTGGCCAAGGAACTCATGAACCTGCGTTGCAACACCTGTCACCAGGGCCATGATCCGCGCGACGAAGCGCCCGGCACGTCGGCCAGCAACCAGGACCAGACCCAGCCGTTGCGCAAGTCGGTCAGCACCGAAGCGGTCTGCCTGAAATGCCACGGCAAGATGAACTGGCAGGTCATGGGGCTGCCGCAGCCCTGGGAGCAATCCAAGACCACCTTCCAGAACAACTGCACGCTGTGCCATGCCGCGATTCGCACCACGCGCCACCAGGTGAACTACCTCAATGCCAAGGCGATCGAAGAAGCCGGTTCCAAGAACAGTGACACCTGTTATGGTTGCCATGGTGGCCGCTCCTGGTACCGCCTGCACTATCCTTATCCGCGCAATGCCTGGCAAGGCATGTCGGCCACCGTACCCGACTGGGCCAAGAACCGTCCCACCACCTCCGAAGCCCGCTTTCTTCCAGCGGCCGTAGCCCAAGGAACCAAGCCATGACGAACGAAACCCTGCAGCCTCCTTCCACCGGAGCCACCGTCCGCTTCCCGGGTGTCAACGACACCGTCCATCCTGACGGTCAGGGCTACCAGCGGCGCGACTTCCTGAAGATTGTCGGCGCCTCCGCCGGTGCTGCTGGTCTGGTCAGCGCCGGTGTCTCGCTGGCCCCGAAAGAAGCCACCGCGTTCCCCTACGCGCCCTACTACACCGACGACCAGTTGACCACGGTCGTCACCTCATGCGCCCACAACTGCGGTTCGCGCCATGTGCTGGTGGCCCACAAGAAGGGCGACGTGATCGTTCGCCTGTCCACCGACAACGGGGAATACCAGGCCAGCGGCGCCTATGGCAAGGACACCTTCGAGGAACCTCAGTTGCGCGCCTGCCTGCGCGGACGCTCCTACCGCGCACGCCTGTATTCGCCCGAGCGGCTGCTGTACCCGATGGTGCGCGTCGGCAAACGTGGTGAAGGCAAATTCAAGCGCGTGTCCTGGGACGAGGCCTTGGACACCGTCGCGAAGAAGATGGTCGAACTCAAGAAGCAATACGGCCCGACCGCCCTGCTCGACCAGAGCTACGCCGGCGCCTCTTACGGCGTGCTGCACAAGTCCGACCAGATCGAGGGCCTGCTTGGCCGCTTCCTGGGCATGTTCGGGTGCCGCACCAATTCGTGGTCGGTGCCGAGCTACCAGGCCACCACGTTCTCCAGCCGCATGACCTTCGGCACCATCCAGGACGGCAACGAGGACGACACCTTCGCCCACAGCAAGCTGATCATCATGTGGGGCTGGAACCCCGCCTACACCTTCCACGGCGGCAACACCTTCTACTACATGCGCATGGCCAAGCAGCGCGGCTGCAAGTTCGTGCTGGTCGATCCCGCACACACCGACTCGGCCGCCAGCTACGACGCCTGGTGGATTCCGATCAAGCCCAACACCGACGCGGCCATGATGGCCGCGATGGCGCACCACATCTTCACCAACAACCTGCAGGACCAGAAGTTCATCGACAAGTTCTGCCTCGGCATGGACAAGGGCACCTTGCCCAAGGAATACGCCGACAAGGAGAACTTCAAGGACTACATCCTGGGCACCTACGACAAGACGCCCAAGACGCCCGAGTGGGCCGAGCCGATCTGTGGCGTCAAGGCCGCGGACATCCGCAAGCTGGCCGACCTGTACGCCAAGACCAAGCCCGCAGCGCTGAAGGCCTCCTGGGCGCCCGGCCGGGCATCCTACGGCGAACAGTACAACCGCATGGCGGCCGCCTTGCAAGCCATGACCGGCAACATCGGCGTGCTCGGCGGCTGCGCCGAGGGCGTGGGCAAAGCCTGGCATGCCGAAAGCGTGGCCTACCCCTACGACGAAAACGCCAACCTCTGGTGGGGCTCGATCAAGTCCGACCGCTGGGCACACTGTGTGCTCAACTACCCCAACGTCAAGCGCGAGGAAATCGGCCTGTGGCCGCGGAATGACAACCTTGATGGTGTCATCCCGAACATCAAGGGCATCTTCTGGCAGGGTTCGGACTGGTTCAACCAGCTCACGAACATCAACAAGGAAATCAAGGCCATCGAGAAGCTGGAGCTCGTGGTCTGTCTGGATTCGACCATCACGCCCTCGGGCATCTGGGCCGACGTGCTGCTGCCGATCGCCACCCATTTCGAACGCCACGATGCCGCCCTGCCCTGGTACAAGGGGCACTACTACATCCACCGGCCCAAGGTGATCGAACCCTTGGGCGAATCCAAGACCGATTTCCAGGTCTTCACCGAGTTGTGCTACCGCCTGGAAGCGCTGGATCCGACCCTGAAGGATCTGGGCAAGCGCTACAACCCGCGTGCCGACCGCAGCTACTTCCAGAATCCGGACGCGGTGGACGAGGCCTACCTCTCCCACTGGTGGAACAACAGCGTGAAAAAACACCAGCACGTCACGATGTCGTGGGAGGATTTCAAGAAACACGGCACCTACAAGTTCATCCTGAAGGAGCCGCATATTGCCTTCCGTGAACAGGTGACCGAAGGAGTCCCGTTCGAGACCGCATCGGGCAAGATCGAGATCTTTTCGACCTACCTGGCCGGCATCAAGGACTGGAAGAAAACCCAGTTCGGCTACGAAATCCCCTATCTGCCCAAGTGGATCGAACCCTTCGAATCCCTCAATCACCCGATCGCGCAGAAATACCCCTACCACCTGATCAGCCCGCACCCGCGCTGGCGCACCCATTCAATTTTCAACAACATCGCCTGGTTGCGCGAAACCTACGAACAGGAGGTCACGATCAACGCCTCCGACGCCGCCAAGCTCGGCGTCAAGACCGGCGACACGGTCGAAGTCTGGAACGATCGCGGCAAGTGCGTGGTGCCGGTCTATGTCACCGAGCGCCTCATGCCCGGTGTGGTGGTGCTGTTCGAAGGCGCGTGGATGGACCTCGACAAGAATGGCGTGGACCGCGCCGGCAACCCCGATTTCCTGACCCTGGACGAGCCCAGCCCTGCGGGCGCCTTCGCCTACAACAACGCGATGGTTCAGATCAAGAAGACCGATCTGGTCCATCGCCCGGTGTGGGACGAGCTGGCCGCCGCCCGCTCGTCCGTGTTCCGCCGCGACATGTAAACACAGGAACGCTGCCATGACCGAGAAAATCGTCATCCGCAAACTCGGCAACGCCGAGAAAGCCCGCGTGCCCGAAGCCCAGAAGCTGCGCGACGCCACGACCTACACGCCGGTGGTGCCCAACAAGCAGTTCGGGTTCATCCACAACAACATGGACTGCATCGGTTGCCGCGCCTGCGAGATCGCCTGCAAGGACAAGAACGGCCTCGCCCCCGGCCCGCGCTTCCGTCGCGTCATGTACGTCGAGGGCGGCAGCTACCCGGACGTGTTCGCCTACAAGGTGAACATGTCCTGCAACCACTGCGCGGAACCCGCCTGCCTGCCCGCCTGCCCGACCGGCGCGATCTGGAAACGCAAGGACAACGGGGTGGTCGACATCGACTCCACCCTGTGCATCGGCTGCCGCCGTTGCGAGGCCACCTGCCCCTTCGGAGCACCGCAGTACGATGTCTCGGACAACACGGTCAAGAAATGCAACATGTGCATCGACGAGCTGGAGGCCGGGCGCAAGCCTTACTGCGTATCGGCCTGCATGATGCGGGTGCTTGACATCGGCCCGATCGACCAGTTGCTCAAGGGAACCTATCCCACCAAGGCCATGGTCAAGGGCGAGCAGCCGGTGCGCCAGGTCAAGCACATGGCCAACCCCGAGCTGACCAACCCCTCGATCGTCTTCATTGCCCATCCCAAGGGCAAGGTCGACGCGTGAGCGCCGAACAAGCGCAGTCCCCGCAAGCCAGCGGGGAAGATCGCCCGGCGCCGCCCGGCTGGCAACGTCCGGCCGCCGAAGACCTCAACGCCCTGGCATGGCTGCATCTGAAGGAGCACGCGCCGGACGTGCTGGTGTCGCTGAACGCCAACGGCTTTCCGGCCACGCTCGCGCTTGTCGCGGCCGAGCATCCGGCG
The DNA here is from genome assembly GCF_022705245.1 of Candidatus Skiveiella danica. Lineage (NCBI taxonomy): Bacteria > Pseudomonadati > Pseudomonadota > Betaproteobacteria > Burkholderiales > Comamonadaceae > Candidatus Skiveiella > Candidatus Skiveiella danica. The sequence goes on from NZ_JAKJEW010000002.1 coordinate 126,968, forward strand.
AGCCGCGCGATGGACGCGGCGTTGCAGGCCCTGGCCGGGCACGGCGACGGCAGCGTCCCGGGCAGTTCGCCGGACGACCTGGCGGCCGACTATGCCGCCATTTACCTCACCTACGCCCTGCGCGCCTCGCCGTGCGAGTCGGTCTGGCTTGACGAAGACCATCTGGTGATGCAGGGGCCCACTTTTGCGGTGCGCGAGTTCTACCAGCGCCACGACGTCCAGGCGCCCGATTGGCGCGCCATGTCCGATGACCACATCACCCACGAGTTGCAGTTCGTGGCGCTGCTGCTGGAACGCGGCGAAGAGCGCGAGGCGGCGCGCTTTCTCAAGCAGCATCTCATGGCCTGGCTGCCCGATTTCGCCCAACGCGTCGGCCAACGCGCCGAAACGCCCTTCTACGCGGCGCTGGCCGCCCTCACCCTGGCGGCGTGCGAGCAATGCCAGCGCTGGCTGCCCAAGGTGGCCGTCATGCCCCGCGTGACGGTCGAAACCGACGCGAACGTTCCCCCCGGTTGCGGCGCCTGACGGACCGGTTGCACAGCGCCGGTTCCTGCCATCGACAGCAGGAACCGACCGCATTACCATCGACCGGCCCATGAACCGGACCACCCCCGAGCCCCCCACGCTGACCATCCACGCGCAGCGCTGCGCGCACCAGCGGGTTGCCAGCGCCACCTGCCAGGCGTGTGTCGCTGCCTGTCCGCGCCAGGCCTGGCAGCTGCTGGACTCCGGACTCGCCTTTGACGCAGCGCTCTGCGACGGCTGCGGCCTGTGCGTGGCGGCCTGTCCTCACGAGGCCCTGGAGGTTCCCTCCCCGACACCCATCCTCACAACCGACACAGGTCGCGAGTTGTGGCTCGCCTGCGAGCGCGCCGGAATCGTCAAGACCGATGCCGGCTCCAGCTCCGCCGGCCTCACCGCCTGCCTGCATGCGCTCACGCCGGATTGGCTCTTGCAATGGCACCAGCGCCATCGGATCACCCAGGTGCGCCTGGCCAGCGGGGACTGCAACACCTGCGACCGCCGCCCTGCCCAGACCCTTCAGGCCCGCTGGCAACCGGTGGCCGAGCGCCTGGCGCGGGCCGGCCAGCCTGCGCCGGCCCTGACCCGCATCGACGCCCGGCAATGGCAGGCCCGCGCCAGCCGTACCGAGCAGCCCGACCCCCGGCGCCGGCGCTTCCTCGGGCAGCTGTTGCAAGGCCCCGCGCCTCAAGCCCGGGACCGCTCCCAACCGTCCACCCTGGCCCCACTCACCAGCGGCCGGCAGCGCCTGGTGCGCACGCTGGCGGCACCCGGCCCGCGCGGCGGCGCCGCCAGCCCCCTGTGGCAGGTCCGTCTGGATCCCGACCGGTGCACCTGGTGCATGGCCTGCGCCAACCTATGTCCCGAGCGGGCCCTGACCCAGATCGCCGATCCCGACGGACCCGTCGACCGCCTGACCAGCGAGATGGCCCGCTGCACCGGCTGCGGTTTGTGTCTGGACGTCTGCGACAGCCAGGCGCTGTCCCTCGCCGGCCCCGGCCAGCCCCATCCGCCGGCGCAGCAGGTGTTTGAGCTCGTGCGCCAGACCTGTCCGGTCTGTCGGGTGTCCTACCACCGCCAAGCCTCACCCGGCGGCGCCAGCACCGACGAACCCGGCCCCTGCCCGACCTGCCGTCGTGGACGTCCTGCCCGACCGGACCGCCTGGTCCAGACCTCATCGGAGCCTGGAGGCAACGGGGTATGAGCACCGCCCGGCCGCCCGAAGGCGCTCACACCGCAGCCCCTCAGGGCGAAGTGCGCCCCGCGAGCGCCTCGCCAGCTACCCCGGCACAGGCCCCGACGCGGGGTCTGCGCCACTGGCTGACCTCTTCCGTCACGCGCCGGCTGCTGGCCGGACTGCTGATCGCGCTGGCCACCTCGGGCGTCGTGCTCACCGCTTTGGCCCTGTCGATGGGGCAACGCAGCCTGCGCAGCGAGCAGGAGGTCGCCGCCAAACGGCTCGCCACCGTGTTCGAGGCCAGCCTGCACAACGCCATGTTGCGCCGCGACCTGGCGGGCCTGGGGCATATTCTGGAAGCGCTGGGCCAGGCCCCCGGGGTGGCTCGCGCCCGGCTGCTCGATGTGCGCGGCCAGGTGCGTTTTGCCTCCGACCCCGCGCTGCTGGATGAACACCCGAGCGGCGCCCTGGAGGGCCTGTGCCTGCAAGCGGGCTGCAAGTTGCCCGGCCCCCGGTATGACTGGACCGAAACACCCGATGGCGCCGCGCTGCGCGTGGCCTACCCGATCGCCAATCAGGCACGTTGCATCCAGTGCCACCGCAGCCCGGCCGAACGACCGGTCAACGGCGTGTTGCTGGTCGACCTGGAGCCCCTGCCCGCCGGCACCGGCTTGCACACGCACAGCGCGCTGCTGGTGCTGGGTCTGGCAGCCCTCGCCCTGTTTGGCGGGATGACCGCATGGACCCTGCGCAGACAAATCAATCAGCCGCTGCAACAGTTGACCGCGGCTGCCGACCGCATCGCCTGCGGCGACATCAGCGCCCGCGCCGCGATGTCGGGCAACGACGAGTTCGCGCGCCTCGGGCGCCACTTCGACGCCATGGCCGAGCGCATCGACGCCACCGTCGGTTCGCTGCGCGCCCAGCAGGGATTCCTGCAGCAACTGGTGGACGCCATCCCCGACCCGGTGCTCGTCGTGGGCCCGGACTACCGCATCCGCATTGCCAACGCGGCCTACGGCCAGCTCATCGGCCAGGCCCACGCCGACATCGTCCAGGCTTGCTGCCACCAGATGGGTCGCGGCCAGACAGAACCCTGCCCGCCCACGCTGGTCAGCTGCCCGGTCGCCGAACTGCGCAATTCGCCGCACACCTTGCGCACCGTCATGAGCCTGCGCCACCGCGACGGCAGCGAAATACCGGTCGAGATCGAGGCCGCGCCCCTCTCCGCCGGCGGCGAATGGCTCACCGTCGAGGTGCTGCGACCGCTGGAGCGTTCCATCCGTTTCTCGCAGGAGCAGCGCCTGGCCACCATCGGCCTGCTGGCCAACGGCGTGGCCCATGAGATCCACAACCCGCTGGCGTCCATCCGCCTGGCCTTGCAGGCCAGCCTGCGCGGCTTGAACGCGAAAAACATCAGCCATGAGGAGCTGGTCGAATACCTTGAGCTCGTGGACGACCAGATCGACCGCGCTGTGCTGGCCACCGATCGCCTCATGCAGATGAGTCACCCGCCGGGCGACAACCCGGAGCCGGTGTCGCTCGCGGCGGCCATCGACGATGTGCTCGCCCTGCTCGGTGAAGAATGCCGCCAGCGCGGCGTGACCGCGTCGGTTGATGTCAAGCCGCCCGGTGGTCTGGTGCTGGGCGACCGGGCCGAACTGCGGCAGGTGTTCGTCAACCTCGTCCACAATGCCTTGCATGCGATGCCCCAGGGCGGCCGCATTCACATCGCCGCCGAGCCGCTGGACGACCAGCACCTTCGCGTCACCGTGAGCGACACCGGCACCGGAATCGCCCCCGCAGACCTGCCGCGCATCTTCCTGCCCTTCTTCAGCCGGCGCGCCGACGGCCAGCACGGCATGGGTCTCGGCCTGTCCATCTGCAAGAGCCTGGTCGAGCACTTCGGGGGGCAGATCAGCGTCAGCAGCCAAGCCGGTCAGGGCACCACGTTCACACTGCGCCTGCGCAAGGCAGAATCCGCGGCAGACACCCCATCCGGCAACTCACCCGAGCCCCAGCCCGCGCAACCGCCGGCGCCCCCGCCATGACCCCAGAGAAGCCCGCCGACACCCAAAGCACTGTGCTCGTGGTCGAAGACGACCCGGTGCTCAACCGCCTGCTGACCCGCCAGCTCGCCAAGGCCGGCCATGCGGTGGGCAGCGCCGACACCTGGGCCGGCGCCCGCCAGCGCCTGCCGATCTTGCAGCCCGACCTGGTGCTGCTGGACATGAAGCTGCCGGACTCGGCCGATTTCCTGCCCTTGACCGAACTCGCCGCCCGGATGCCGGTGGTGATGCTCACCGCCTATGGCAACGTCACGCAGGCGGTGGAGGCGATGCGCCTGGGCGCTGCAGACTATCTCGTCAAGCCGGTGGATCTGGAAGAGCTGGAACGCGTGGTGCAGCGTGCGCTGGACCGCCGGTACCAGAAAGGCGCGTCGCCCGACGCCAGCCAGGCAGCGCCACCGGACAGCCTGGTGCTCACCGGCGAACCCACGCTGGAAGCCATCGAGCGCGAATACCTGGGTCGCCTGCTGGCCAAGTACGGCGGCAACCGCCGCCAGGTGGCCGAGGCCCTGGGCGTCTCCGAGCGCACCGCCTACCGCATGCTCGAGCGCCACGGCTACCGCAGCGCCGGCGAGCGCTGAAGGACTGGCCCGTCGTCATTGCAGCGACGGATGCCTTATACGTTCTTTGCATACGCCGTCCAATTTCCAGCCTTGGACAAGCCGCGCAGGCCGGTCTAAGCTTGCGTCTCATCGAAAACAACCAAGGAGACCCGCCATGGCCCAGGCCAACCCCCCCGCCACCCACGCCCTTCCGTCCTACCTGCAGGCCGACCATCTCGGCCCTTGGGGTAACTACCTCAAACAGGTCGACCGCGTGACACCCTACCTCGGCCACCTGGCGCGTTGGGTCGAGACACTCAAGCGCCCCAAACGCATCCTGATCGTCGATGTGCCGATCCACATGGACGATGGCAGCGTGTCTCACTTCGAGGGCTACCGGGTGCAGCACAACACCTCGCGCGGACCCGGCAAGGGCGGCGTGCGTTTTCACCAGGATGTGACGCTGTCCGAGGTGATGGCGCTGTCGGCCTGGATGTCGGTCAAGAACGCGGCCGTCAACGTGCCCTACGGCGGCGCCAAGGGCGGCATCCGCGTCGACCCGCGAAAGCTGTCACTGGGCGAGCTTGAACGCGTCACCCGCCGCTACACCAGCGAGATCGGCATCATCATCGGACCCAACAAGGACATTCCGGCGCCGGACGTGAACACCAACGAGCAGACCATGGCCTGGATGATGGACACCTATTCGATGAACGAAGGCGCCACGGCCACCGGCGTGGTGACCGGCAAGCCGGTGATCCTGGGCGGCTCGCTCGGCCGACGCGAGGCCACCGGCCGCGGTGTCTTCACGATCGGCATGGAAGCCGCGCAGCGCATCGGCATGGACATCCGGGGCGCCCGCATCGCGGTGCAGGGTTTTGGCAACGTGGGCGGCATCGCGGCCCGTTTGTTTGCCGAGGCCGGCGCCCGCATCGTCGCCGTGCAGGACCATGGCGGCACCATCTGCCGTGAAGCCGGTCTGGACGTGCCCGCCCTGCTGGAGCACGTCCGCCTCAACGGCAGCGTGGCCGGTTTCGCCGCCGCCGAGACGATGGCCGATGACGCCTTCTGGAGCGTACCCTGCGAGATCCTGATACCCGCGGCACTGGAGAGCCAGATCACGGCTGTCAATGCCGGCCAGATCGCCGCGCGCATGGTGATCGAAGGCGCCAACGGCCCCACCACGCCCGAGGCCGACGACATCCTGCATGAGCGCAATGTGCTGGTGTTGCCGGACGTGATCGCCAACGCCGGCGGCGTCACAGTGAGCTACTTCGAGTGGGTACAGGACTTCTCCAGCTTTTTCTGGAGCGAGGACGAGATCAATGCTCGCCTGGTCCGCATCATGAAAGACGCCTTCGCCGCCATCTGGCAGGTCGCCGAGGAGAACAAAGTGAGCCTGCGCACCGCCACCTTCATCGTCGCCTGCAAGCGCATCCTGCAGGCGCGTGAACTGCGCGGCCTGTACCCGTAATCCTGTCGACGAGAGGGGCTGGACCCTGGGAGGCACAATGCCCCGCATGGTCCCTTCAAACAAACTGCTCGTCCTGGCCGGTAGCACCCGCGCCGGCTCCTGGAACCGAAAGCTCGCCCATGTGGTAGCCGACCTGGCGCGCGCCGCTGGCGCAGAGGTCACCCACATCGAGCTGGCGGACTTCGAACTCCCGATCTACAACGCCGACCTTGAGGCCCGCGGCACCCCCGAGGCCGCCCTCCGGCTGAAGGCGCTGTTCCACGCCCATCCGGCCTGGATCCTCTGCTCGCCGGAATACAACGGCAGCTACACCGCGCTGCTGAAGAACACGATCGACTGGGTCTCCAGCCCGGTCAAGGGACATCCGCAATGGTCCAACGGCACCCTGCCCTTTGAAGGCAAGGTGGTCGGCCTGCTCAGCGCCTCGCCCGGCGCCCTGGGCGGCCTGCGCTCATTGAGCCATCTGGCGCCGCTGCTGTCCTTGCTCCAGTGCTGGGTGGCGCCAAACCAGTTTGCCCTCTCCCGAGCCGCCGAAGCGTTCGACGCCGAGGGCCAGCTCATGAGCGACGCCAGCCGCGGCCGGGTCCGCGCCGTGGTCGAACAGGTGCTGTGGGCCAGCCGGCGGCTGCAGGGCGCCTGAGGGTCAAGCGCACCCGCCATGCGGCTCCAGAGGCTCCTGTCGGAAGAAATATGACAAAATGTCTTCCATCCCAGCGCCAACTGGTCACCTTTCGCTATTGTTTTTGATGTTACGGCGGCTCCTTCCGTACCTTCGCCCTCGGGCCGATTCCGAATGATCTGTCGTCCCGGCTGCGGCGCCTGCTGCATCGCGCCCTCCATCAGTTCGCCCATTCCAGGGAACCCCGGCATGCCCGCCGGCAAGGCAGCCGGCGTACGCTGCGTGCAGCTCGACCCGGCCAACCGCTGCCGCATCTTTGGCCAGCCGCAGCGCCCCAGCGTCTGCGGTCAGCTCATGCCGTCGCAGGAGATGTGCGGCACCAGCACCGCCGAAGCACTGATCTGGCTGACAAAACTGGAGATCGACACCCGGCCCGCCCCGGTGACCTGACACCCGCATGCCCGGATGACAGGGGAAACAGGGGCAGGATGTCCGCGCATCTAACGGACACCCCAGCCACTCAAAACGGGTAATGCCGCGGCGTGGTCTGCACCGTGATCCAGCGCAACTCGGTGAACTCCGCGATGCCGGCCTTGCCGCCGAAGCGGCCGATGCCGCTGCCCTTGACACCGCCGAAGGGCATCTGCGCCTCGTCGTGCACCGTCGGGCCGTTGACATGGCAGATGCCCGAGTCGATGCGCCGCGCCACGTTGAAGGCGCGCGCAATATCCCCGCCGAACACCGCGGCAGACAGGCCGTATTCGTTGTCGTTCGCGCAGGCCACGGCCTCTTCCACGCCGTTCACCCGCACGATGCACTTCACCGGACCAAAGGTTTCCTCGCGGTAGATGCGCATCGCGGGGGTCACATGATCCAGCACGGTCGCGGGCATGAGCGTGCTGTCGGCCTTGCCGCCGCACAACAGTCCGGCGCCCTTGGCCAGCGCGTCGTCTATCAGCGCGTTGCAGTGCTCCACCGTGCTCATGCCGATGACCGAGCCCAGCACCACCGGGTCGGGCTTGCGCGGGTCGCCCAGGGGCAGCGCGCCGGCCTTGGCGGCGAACTTCTTCACGAAATCGTCGGCAATCTTCTGGTCCACGATGATGCGTTCGGTGCTCATGCAGATCTGCCCGCTGTTGGCAAAGCAGCCGAAAGCCGCGCCGTTGACGGCATCCTCGATATTGGCGTCGTCCAGGATCACCATCGGCGCCTTGCCGCCGAGCTCCAGCACCACCGGCTTGAGGTATCTGGCGCAGGTCATGGCGATGATCCGGCCCACCTTCGTCGAGCCGGTGAAGTTGACCCGCCGCACAGCCGGGTGCGCCACCATGGCCTCGACCACGGCGCCCGCGTCCGCCGGCGCATTGGTGAGGTAGTTCACCACGCCGGGCGGGAAGCCCGCGTCCTGAAAGGCTTCAACGATGAGCTGGTGCGTGCGCGGACAGTTCTCGGAGCCCTTGAGGATCACGGTGTTGCCGCAAGCCAGCGGCGTGGCAATCGCGCGCACGCCGAGGATGACCGGCGCGTTCCACGGCGCAATCCCCAGCACCACCCCGGCCGGCTGCCGGATGCCCATCGCCAGGCTGCCCGGCACGTCGGACGGAATCACCTCGCCCGCCACCTGGGTCGTCAGCGACGCGGCCTCGCGGATCATGCCGGCGGCCAGCATCACGTTGAAGCCGGCCCACATGCCGGTGGCCCCGGTCTCGGCGGACACCGCGTCGATGAACTGCGGGGTCTTCGCCTCCAGCGCGTCGGCCGCCTTCAGCAGCAGCGCGCGGCGTGCGCCGGGGCCGGTCTGGCTCCAGGACTTGAAGGCCTCGGCGGCGGCCTCCACCGCCAGCACGGCGTCCGCGGGCGAGGCGGCCGGCGCGCGCGTGGCGACACTGCCGTCGAGCGGGTTGCGGCGCTCGAAAGTCGTGCCGCCTTCGGCCGAAACCTTGAGGCCGTTGATAAGCATGGACAGATCGGACATGGTGAAACTCCTTGGGTGAGAAAAAGATCCTGGGTTCAGGCCGGAAGGGCGGATGAGGCTGTGCGGGAAACCGCGGCCGTCCTGACCGCGGCGTCCACCCCGAGATAGGCTTCACGGATCACCGTCGAGCGTGCCAGCAGCGTGGCCGGGCCACTGGCCACCAGCGTGCCGCGCTCGAGCACATAGCCGCGGTCGGCCACGGCCATTGCCTTCTTGACGTTCTGCTCGACCATCAGCACGGTGGTGCCGGCATCGGCGATGCGCCGGGCCATGCCCAGCAGCTCGGCGACCATCTTCGGTGCCAAACCCAGCGAGGGCTCATCGAGCATCAGCAGGCGCGGCCCGCTCATCATGGCGCGCGCCACCGCCACCATCTGCTGCTCGCCGCCGCTCATGGTGCCCGCCAGTTGATGGGCCCGCTCGCGCAGCTTGGGGAAATCGGCGAACGCCTCTTCCAGCCGCCGGGCGCGCTCGGCTTTGGGCACCAGCCAGCCGCCCAGCTCCAGGTTTTCCGTCACCGTCATCTGTGCAAACAGCTGGCGCCCTTCGGGCACGAGGGCCATGCCGCGCTGGACAATCTCGTTCGTCTGCGTGGGCAGCACCTCGCCGTTGAGCAGCACCTCGCCCTGGCGCGGGATCAGCCCTGCGAGCGCCTTGAGCAGCGTGGTCTTGCCCGCACCATTGGGGCCCAGGATCACGGTGAGGCCGGGCCGGACCTCCAGCGCAAGATCACGCAGCACCAGAAACGGGCCATAACCGGCGCTCAGACCGGTGATCTTCAGATTCGCACGCGGGTCCCCGCCCAGCGTGAAGGGCTGCGGGTCGTACCACATCATGTGGAGCCCCCCCCCGGTTCGGCCATCTCGTCGCCCAGGTAGGCCTCGATCACTTCGGCATTGCGCACGACCTCGGCCGGAGGCCCATCGGCGATCTTGCGTCCCTGGTGCAGCACAATCACGCGCTCCACGTGGCGCAACAAGGTGGTCACGGCGTGCTCGATCCAGACCACCGTCAGGTCGAGCTCGTCGCGCATGCGGCGGATCAGATGCGCCATGGTTTCGACCTCGGCCTCGGTCAGTCCGGCTGCCACCTCGTCGAGCAGGAGCAGTCGCGGTCGCGTGGCCAGCGCCATGCCGATCTCCAGCAACCGCTGCTGCGAGGGCGTCGTCGCGCCGGCCGGCAGGTCCGCCTGGGCCGACAGGCCGATCAGCGCCAGGATGCTGGCCTCATCACGCAGCAGCCAGGGTGCCTTGCGGCGACGGCCCGCAAACTGCAGGCCAAAGTCGATGTTGGCCGCCACGCTCATGTCGGCAAAGACACGGGGCGTCTGGAAGGTGCGCGCCAGGCCGCTGGCGGCAAAATGATGCGGCCCCTTGCCCGTCAGATCCTGTCCATTTGCGATCAACTGGCCCGAAGTCACCGGCGTCACACCCGAGATGGCATTGAAAAATGTCGTCTTGCCCGCACCGTTGGGGCCGATGATGCCGACCAGCTCGCCCGCATGGAAGCGTGCACTCACTGCGTCCACAGCGGTCAGCCCACCGAAGCGCACGGTGACATCGCGGGCGTCAAGCAGGATGGGAAGCGCCTCAGCCACGGGGTTCGTCCTCCCGTGCCAGCAGCAGACGCCAGCGTCTGCGCAGATCGCGGCCCCAGTCGCCAAACGTGGTCCAGCGCAGCGAGGCCAGACCGCCCGGCAGGTACAGCACCGAGAGGATCAGCAGTAAGCCCAGGCTCATCATGTACAGCTGCGGCACCTGAAGGCGCAGGGTTTCGGCCAGCACGCTGAACACAATGGCGGCAATCAGCGGGCCCCACAGCGTCGTCGCCCCGCCGATCAGGGCGATCAGCACCGTCTGAAACCCGATGAAGGGGTTGAACACCGTGTGCGGGTCGATGTAGGTCCAGCGCACGGACATGGCGGCACCCACCGCGCCGGCAAACGCCGCCGTCAGGGCAAAGCCGGCGATTTTCACGAGCCGTGTATTCACCCCCAGGGTCTGGGCGCGCTGCTCGTCCGCGCCGATACCCAGCAACGCCAGGCCAAAGCGATGCCGCCGCACGCCGATGGAAACGGCCACCGCCAGCACCGCCAGGCCAAGGACCGTGAGGTAGATGGTGTCGCGATCGGGAACCACCGTCAACACACGGCCCACGGTGCCCGTTACCTGCTTTTCGAAATAGCTGATGGCATGACGGATCAGCTCGGTCATGCCGAAGGTCAGCACCGCGAAATAGGTCCCACGCAGATGCAGCACGGCCGCCCCCATCACCACCGCGACCACCGTGGCAAGGCCGGCACCCAGGGCAATGGCAGCCCCCCAGCCCAGCGGCTCCAGCACCAGCGCACTGGTGTAGGCGCCAATGCCGAAGAACGCGGACGTCGCCAACGACAGGTAGCGCGAACTGCCGCAGAACAGCGCCCAGCTCGACGACAGCGCGACATACATCAGGCAGGTCAGCACCATCGAGACGACGAATTCGCTGCCGTAGTGCGGCAGGGCCATGGCCCATCCAGTCAGGCCGAACAGGACCAGCAGATCGCGAACGAGCCCTTGTCGGTTGTTCATTTGGCGAAAAGCCCTTTCGGGCGCAACAGCAATACCGCGATGAACACGCTGTACGACAACAAGGCCTTGAGCGAGGGATTGGTGAAATGCATGCCCAGCGCCTCGATGACCCCCAGCAATAACCCGCCCGCGAGCGCCCCGCTCATGCTGCCGAAGCCCCCGAGCGTGATGACGATCAGCGCCGTCACGGTGTAGGGCTCGCCCATTGACGGACTGATCGTGTAGGCCATCGACAGCAGGCACCCGGCCACGCCCGACAGGCCCAAACCGATGCCGAACATCAGCGGGTGCAGCCGCTTCGTGTCGATGCCCACCAGTTGCGCACCCACGGGTGACTGCATCAGTGCCCGCACTCCCTTGCCGAGCAGGGTCATCCTCAGCAGGGCGATCAGGGCGCCGCTGAACACCACCGCCAGACCAAATACCAGCAGCTTGTTGCTGGCGAATTGCATCTCACCCAGCTTCACCGGATCCGTCAGGAAATCGTAGCCGCGCAGATCGCCGCCCCAGACCATTGAGACAAAGTTCTGTACCAAGAACATCAGGCCAAACGACACCATCAGGCCGCGCGCCTCGAAGACGTCCAGGTTGGGCGAGGTCGCCGTCAGGCGACGAAAGCACAGCCAGTGCACCGCCAGGCCGAGCGCCATCAGCAGCCCGAAGGAGACCGGCACCATCCACAGCGGGGACAGCCCGAACGAGGTCTGCACCATCCACGTCAGGTAGGCGCCGACCATCAGGAATTCGCCGTGCGCGATGTTCAGAATGCGCATCAGCCCGTACTGCAGGTTCAGGCCCAGCGCCACCAGTGCGTAGATGCCCCCAGTAATCAGCCCGGAGGCGACGAGTTCGAGCCAGGCGGTGATGGACATGGTGTGAGATACGAAAGAGCCCTGCACGAGGTTCCTGGATGCCATTGCGCCCTTGAGCCAGCCTCAGGAATCCCGCCCGGGGTACAAGCCCCAAGCCAGGCACTCCAGCTCATGGCCGCAACGCCCGGCCTTCAAGGCGACGTTTGGCGAGGGCTTGCCTATTTCCAGGCCGGTTTGGTCGGGTTCAGTTTCGCCGTGGCCAGTTTCTCCGGCCAGACCACTTCAAACTCGCCGTTTTGCCATTGGCTCACCGTTCCCAGCGTGGCAGTGTTCTCGCTGCCCGTGAAACGGATATCGCCGATGATGGTCTTGTGCGTGGTGTCGGCCACGAAATCACGGATGGCCTTGCGGTCCAGGCCATGCTTCGCCACCGCTGCCGTCAGAATCTCCAGCCCCGCCCAGCAGGCGCCGCTGGCCCAGCGATCCGGCTCCTTGCCGCCGAACTTCTTGGTGTGCGCATCGAAATACGCCTTGGCGCCCGGGCTGGTCTTGCTGTTCCACGACCCCATGCCGAGCACGCCTTCGGCGCCGGCCGGCGTCATGACGTTCTTGTAAAGCTGGAAGGCCGTGCCCACCGACGCGTAGAAGAACTTCGGGTTGAATCCGACTTCCTTGGCCTGCTTGCTGGCCAGGATCGTGTCCGGCGGGTAGGTGAAGCCGACAAAGGCGTCCGGGTTCTTGTCCTTCATCGAGCGCAGTACCGGAGACAGGTCCTTCACGCCGCCGGGGTAGCTCTTGTCTTCGACCAGGCTGATCCCCGAACCCTGCAGCGCGACCTTGAATGCCGCGAAGTTCTCCAGGCCAAACAGGTCATCCACATAGATCAGCGCCACGCTCTTGACCTTGTTGGCCTTGAGCATGTCCACCAATGCATCGCACATCGCCTTGGGTTGCTGCAGCAGCAGGAAGAAATAGGGCAGCTTCATCTCGACCAGACGCCGTGACAACGCGGTGGGTGCCAGCAGGGGGTACTGGAAACGGTTCGCCAGCGGCGCCACCGCAAAGTTGGCATTGCTGCCCCAGGGCGGCAGGACCAGATCCACCTTGTCCGAGCCCATGAGCTTCTCGTAGGAACGCACGCAGGTTTCGACGTCGCTTCGGTCGTCCGAACTGATCAGTTCAATCGGCCGCTTGACGCCCTTGACGCTCAAACCGCCCGCAGCATTCTGCTGTTCGGCCCACAGCAGGTAATTCGGCTCCTGACTCACCTGGGCGCCGCCCGTCCAGGGCCCGGTGCGGGCAATCGCATAGCCCACGCGCACCGGCGCGGCCTGCGCCATCAGCCCGGGCGCGATGGACATCGCGCCCACCGTGGCAGCCGCGCCCTTGATCAATTGCCGTCGTGTCGGATGAACCATCTCGTGTCTCCTGGTGTTGCGCCAATGGCGATCTCTGGTGCCCCCATGCTAGGCAGTGCCCTCGCTCGGCGCTGTGTTTCCCGTGCACAGAATGCTTGACTGCGCGCGCACTGCGTTGCGGGTTATCCCTAAATCCATTGATCGGCACGCGGCGCGCGCCACGCCCATAATCCGCCCACAGTCCCCCACGCCACGGAGCCCTCATGACTGCGTCCACGGTCCTCAGCACCGACGATCTCACGCCACGCGACCGCGCGCCGCAGTGGCGCGAATGGGTGTACCGGCATTTCGGCGGACTGGACTCCGACCTCTACGGCGACACCGATTTCGACGGCCACATGGCCTCTTCGCGCGCGGGCGACGTGATCCTGACGCGGCTCGAAGCCAACCGGCACCGCGTGCTGCGCACGCCCCATATGGCGCGCGGCAGTGAAACCGGCTACCTGAAGATCGTGGCGCCCTGGCAGGGCTCGGCCAGTGTGGAGCAGCACAGCCGCCAGGCCGGCGCGCGATCAGGCGGCTGGGTGATCTACGACACCACCGGCAGTTACGCCATCGCCAACCCGGAGCACGTGGAGCACCTGATCGTCATGCTGCCCAAGGAGCAGATGGTCGAACGCGGCGTGAAGCTCGACGAATTGATGGCGCGCCAGGTTGGCGCCGCACGCGGCATTTCGCGCGTGGCGCTGGACACCATGCGCAGCACCTGGCAGGAACTGCCCAACATGAGCGAGGACGCGGCGCGTGGCGCGGGCGAGCTCATCATGCAGCTGGTTCGCCTGTCGCTGCTGGAACTGGCCGGACAGGCCACGGCCGTGACCCAGCGCGAGGCCCTGAAAGACCGCATCCTCACCTACGTGGCCCGCAACCTGCGCGACCCCCTGCTCTCCATCGACCGCATCGCGCAGGCGCTCAACTGCAGCAAACGCCACCTGCACAACGCCTTCGCCGCTGGCGACGAAACCTTGGCCAGCACCATTCTTCGCCAGCGCCTGGACGCCTGCATCCGCGACCTGCGCCACGACGCGCAGGACGCCCGCGCCATCACCGACATCGCCTTGTCCTGGGGCTTCAACAACCTGTCGCACTTCAGCCGGGTGTTCCGCGAGCACACGGGCGTCAGCCCCAGCGAGTACCGCACGGCGTCGCAGATGCGACGGGCCGTCCACTGAAACGCGGGTCTGATGCCCGTTTTGTCCTCGGAGAATCCATGCACATCCCGTCCCTGAAAGACATCGTCAGCCCTGAAGAGTGGGCATTGCGCTGCGACCTCGCGGCCTGCTACCGGCTGGTGGCCCTGTATGGCTGGAGCGATCTGGTCTTCACCCACATCAGCGCCAAGCTGCCCGAGTCGGTCTCCGGCGACGACCATCATTTCCTGATCAACCCCTATGGCCTGATGTTCGACGAGATCACGGCGTCGAGCCTGGTGAAGGTCGACATGGCCTGCAACAAGCTGCACGACACACCCTTCCCGGTCAACCCGGCCGGCTTCGTGATCCACAGCGCGGTGCACGAGGCCCGGCCCGAGGCCGGCTGCGTGCTGCACACCCACACCCGTGCCGGCGTGGCCGTCAGCGCGCAGAAGCACGGCATTCTGCCGATCAGCCAGCAAAGCACCTTCGTGCTGGGCTCGCTGGCCTACCACGACTACGAAGGCGTGGCCTTCCGCGACGACGAAAAACCGCGCCTGCAGGCCGACCTGGGCAGCGCCAACTTCCTGGTCCTGCGCAACCACGGGCTGCTGACCGTGGGCCGCACGATTGCCGACACCTTCCTGAGCATGTTCACGTTCGAGAACACCTGCCGCATCCAGGTCGACGCGCTGGCCGGACAGAACGGCATGGACAGCCTGACGGCGGTCAACCCGGCCATCGTCCAAGGCGTGGCCGAGGCCATGCGGGTGCAGACCGGCGGTCTCGGCGGCGCCTTCGTCTGGCCCTCGCTGATCCGAAAACTGGACCGCACCGACGCCAGCTACAAGACCTGACGCCCCAGAGCAAAGGCCCCACCCGGCCTGTCACTTGACCCAAATCAAGACCGCCGCCGACCATCGGCGCAGAATCCTCCCCATTCAACAGTCCTTGTCGAAAGAGGTATCTCCATGTTCAAGCACATCCTTCTGGCAACCGATGGCTCCGCCAGCGCCGAACACGCCGCCAAGAAGGCCTTGGAACTCGCCCGCGTCCATGGGGCCCATGTCACCGCGGCCTACGTGGTGGACCCGTATCCGTACATTGGCATCGGTGAGGTCAACCCGATGGCCTTCCAGTCCTACATGAGCGCGGCGCAGGAGGCCTCGACCAAGGTCTTCATCGCACTGGGCGACCAGGCCGCCGCCGTGGGCGTGCAGTTCCAGGCCCAACTGGTGGAAAACATGCAGCCCGCGCGTGGCATCGTCGAACTGGCCGATGAACTTGCGGTGGACCTGATCGTCATTGGCTCGCACGGCCGCAGCGGCGTGCAGAAACTGATGCTCGGAAGCGTCGCCGGCAAGGTGGTGGCCTTGTCCACCCGCCCGGTGCTCGTGGTTCGCTGAACCTGACCGCCGGCATCCGGCTCAGTGCGCGGAGTCCGAACGCGCCAGCGGCTTCTGAAGCGCGGCCAGCGCCGCCCCCAGCCACAGGGCACCGGCTGAAAACACCAGCCCGCGGCCCAGTCCGCCCGGACCATCGGCGATCCAGCCCACCAACGTCGGCCCGACGATCTGGCCGCCCGCAAACACGATCGTGAAGGCGCTGATGCCAGCCGGCCACAGTGCCGCGGGCAGGTTGTGGCGCACCAATGCCGTGGTCGACGCCACCACCGACAGAAACACCGCACCGAACAACACGCCGGAGCCCAGCACCACCGGCCATGCCGAGGTCAGGGCCGGAGCGAGGGTGGCGACGCCCAGTAAGGCGTTGAGCGCGGCCAACGCCCCACCGCCGCGCGCACGGTCCAGCAGAGCCGCCCAGATGCGCGACGAGGCCACCACGGCAAGGCCCAGCAATGCATAGAAGAAGGTCACGGCGCCACCGCCGACGCCTTGCTCGCGCAGCAACGCCACTACAAAGGTCATGTACCCGATGTAGCCGACCCCGAACAGGCCGTATCCGGCCAGCGCGAAACCCAGCGGACGCCACCGGAACACCGGTTTCAAGCCTGAAATCGTATGATCCCAGCGTCCAGTGGCCGTTTTATGCTCCTGTTGCTGTAGCAATCTGGCCGAGCGGCCGAGCACGAAGCTGGCCAGCAGGCACACGCCCGCCAGTGCCCACCAGGCCCAGGACCAGCCGTGCGGCACGCCTATCGCGGCTTGCAGCGCCGCGGGCACCAGCAAGGCTGACACCAGAATCCCCCACCCTGTGCCGCTGTAGTACAGCCCGATCAGCAAACCTGCGCGCGAGGGCTCCAGCGCTGCCAGCCGCGCCGCCAGCAACCCGCCGGACACAAACACCAGCGCGCTCGCAAACCCTGCCAGCAGCCGCTGCGCCAGCAAGGGGGCGGCCTCGACAAAAAACCCGCTCAGGCCCATGAACACGCTGGCCGCCAGCGCGCCCCACAGCAACAGTGCCGCCGGCTTGACGCGGCGCAACAGCCGCGGCACCAGCAGGGCGCCGCCCAGGTAGCCCAGCGCGTTCACCGTGTTCATCGCGCCGGCCAACGTGTAGCTCCAGCCCAGGTCGGCGCGCATCGCCGGCAACAGCAGCCCATAGGCAAACCGGGTGATGCCGAGCGACACCGCAGCACCCAGAGAAAGCGCCAGCGCCAGGCCCCGCAGCGACCACGTGCGGTCCGGTCCGGGATCCAGGGAAAGCCGTGTCGAGTCCGTCATGTGACGCCCATTCTGCCGCCTGCACGAAAAAACTGTGTACCCTCAACGTTTCGGTCCCGTTTCGAACCCTGGTCCCCAAGATGTCCGCACTCTTCACCCCATTCACTGCCGGCGCGCTGTCGCTGGCCAACCGCATCGTGATGGCGCCCCTGACGCGCAACCGCGCCCCCGATGCCATCCCCACGCCCCTGATGGCCACCTACTATCGCCAGCGCGCCAGCGCCGGCCTGCTGATCACCGAGGCGGCCGCCATCAGCCCGCAGGGCCAGGGCTATGCCGATGTGCCCGGCTTGTACGGCACCGAGCAGCTCGACGGCTGGAAACGCATCACCGATGCCGTGCATGAGGCCGACGGCAAGATCGTGGTCCAGCTCTGGCACGTCGGGCGCGTCTCCCACACCTCGCTGCAGCCCCACGGGCAGGCGCCGGTCGCGCCCTCGGCGATTCGGGCCAGGACCAAGACCGTGCTGATCACGGACGGTGTGCCCACCTTCACCGACACGTCCGAGCCGCGCGCCCTGGACGCGGGAGAAATCCCCGGCATCGTGCAGGACTACCGCCATGCGGCGCGCAACGCGATTGCGGCCGGCTTCGACGGGGTGGAAATCCATGCCGCGAACGGTTACCTGATCGACCAGTTCCTGAAGACCGGCTCCAACCACCGCAGCGACGACTACGGCGGCAGCATCCCCAACCGGGCCCGCCTGTTGCTGGAAGTCACGCGCGGCGTGGCGGACACCATCGGCGGCGATCGCACCGGCATCCGCCTGTCACCGGTCACGCCCGCCAACGACGTCATCGACGCCCACCCGCAGCCGCTGTTCGAATACGTGGTGCGGCATCTGGCCCCGCTGAACCTGGCCTACCTGCATGTCATCGAGGGCTCCACCGGCGGTCCGCGCGACATCGAGGACCGGCCTTTCGACTACGCAGCCCTGCGCCAGGCGTGGCGCAAAGCCGGCGGCAACGGGGCCTGGATGGTCAACAACGGTTACGACGGCCCGATGGCCGAACAAGCTCTGGAGAACGGCGCCGATCTGGTGGCCTTTGGCAGGCCCTTCATCGCCAATCCGGATCTGGTGCTGCGCCTGCGGCGCGGCGGGCCGTTCAACAAGCCCGACCGCGCCACCTTCTATGGCGGCGGCGAAAAGGGCTACACCGACTACCCGACGCTGGCCGACTGAGCGCAGGCTGCTAGCTGCCCAGGCCGATCGGCGCCGGCGCGCGCATCACGATGCGCGTGAACAGGCGGTCGTAGGCCGGGTCGGGCGGGTATTTGCCGGTCAGCGGATCGCAGTTGGTCTCGAACGCGGCGTCCAGTTCTTTCCAGTCGGCCTCGGTCAGCACTTTCTCTGCCTCGGGCAGGATCACCTCTTCTTCGAGCCGCATGTGCTCAAGGTAGGCGTCGACATACTGTTTGAACGCATCGGTGAACGCCTGCCGTCGCGAGTCGCCCAGCAATTCCCACGACAGCAGCAGGCGCTGCACGTCGCGCACCGACTTCTCGCTGTGCATGTGGTCCCGCTCCAGGCGGTCCACCGTGCCCATCACATGCGGCACCGCCTTCGCGACGCGCGGGAACAGCAGGTTGGACTCTTTCGGATGGTGCAGACGCTCGGGAAACTCGTCGATGTAGAACAGCATCGCGCGCATCACGTCAAAGAAATTCTCGGCGTTGTCGGCCGGACCACGATCCACCATCATCCGCATCGATTGCAACATGGCCGCGAGAGATGCATGCTCGTCCCGGATGATCTGAAGGCTGGTGTGTTTCATGGCGGTCTCCTCAATATCTGGTGCCGAGTGTATTCAGAATGCCTGTCAATCCGCCCAACCGCCATGATTCAGGTCAAGAACTTCGGTTCTAGCCCGCTCCCGGCAGCTGCCGGTCCGCGCACACCGGCGGCCGCCAACGCTTGAGCAGCAAGGCATTGCTCATCACGCTGACCGAACTCAGCGCCATCGCGGCACCAGCGACCACCGGGTTCAGGTAGCCCAGCGCGGCCAGCGGAATGCCGGCCACGTTGTAGGCAAAGGCCCAGAACAGGTTCTGGCGGATCTTGGCCACGGTGCGGTCCGAGATGTCCAGCGCCGCCGCCACCAGCCCCACGTCGCCGCGCATGAGCGTGATGCCCGCCGCGTGCATGGCCACATCGGTCCCGTTGCCCATGGCCAGGCCGACGTCGGCGGCGGCCAGCGCCGGCGCATCGTTCACGCCATCCCCGACCATCGCAACCGTCTTTCCCCCCTGCTTCAGCTTTGCCACCAGCGCGGCCTTGTCGCCGGGCAACACCTCGGCCATCACCTCGCCGTCCTCGGGCCGCAGGCCAAGCCGGCGCGCCATCGCTTCAGCGGCGCCCCGGTTGTCGCCGGAAATCATCATGGGCTTGATGCCCCGCGCACGCAGCGCCGCCAGCGCCGCCTGCGCACCGGGCTTGGGTTCGTCGCCAAAGGCCATCAACGCCCGGAGCACGAGCCCATCCGTGGTGCGTTCGGCCATGGCCGACACCGTCGCGCCCTGCTGCTGCAGTTCGGTGGCGCGCGCGGCCAGCGGCCTCAGCGCCACGCCGAGCTCCTCCATCCAGCGCAGGCTGCCGATCAGGAAGCTGCGCCCGTCGACCTCGCCTTCGCTGCCGCGCCCCGGCACGGCACGCACGTTGTCGGGTGCGCCGAACGTCATTTCTTTGGCTTTCGCGGCCGCCACCACGGCGCGGGCCAGCGGGTGTTCGCTGCCGCTCTGCAGGCTCGCTGCGGCCATCAGAAGCTCAGCCTCATCCGCGCCCTCAACAGGAACCAGCGCCGTCAGGATCGGTCGGCCCAGCGTCAGGGTGCCGGTCTTGTCGAAGGCCACGATGTCCACCTTGTGCGCCAGTTCCAGCGCCTGCGCGTCCTTGATCAGGATGCCGTACTTGGCGGCCACCCCGGTGCCGGCCATGATGGCCGCCGGTGTCGCCAGCCCCAGCGCGCACGGGCACGCAATCACCAGCACGGCCACCGCGTGGATCACCGCCGTCTCGAATGGCGCGCCCGCCCACCACAGCCAGGTCAACAAGGTCACCAGCGACACCACCAGCACCACCGGCACGAACACCGCCGCCACCTGGTCCACCAGGCGTTGGATCGGCGCCTTGGCCGCCTGCGCGTCCTCCACCAGCCGGATGATGCGCGACAACACGGTCTCGCTGCCCACCGCCGTCACCTGCAGCACGACGCGGCCCTCGCCGTTGATCGAGCCACCGGTCAACTTGTCACCTGGCTCGCGCGGCACAGGCAGCGGCTCGCCGGTCAGCATGGACTCGTCCACCTGCGTCTGGCCTTCGAGCAGCGCGCCGTCCACAGGAAAGCGCTCGCCTGGCTTGACGACGATGCGGTCGCCGACCATCACTTCGGCCACTGGCACCTCCATTTCTCCATCCAGGCCGATCAGGTGCGCCACATCGGGCCGCAGCGCATGCAGCGCGCGGATCGCCGTGGTGGTCTGGCGCTTGGCGCGGGCCTCCAGGAACTTGCCCAGCAGCACCAGCGTCACCACCACTGCCGAGCCCTCGAAGTACAGGTGCGGCGAAGTGCCTGGCGCGGCCGTCAGCCAGAGCCACATCGACAGCGCCCAGCCGGCCGTGGTGCCGATCGCCACCAGCAGGTCCATGTTGCCGGTCAGGGCCAGCAGCGCGTGCCAGCCGGCCTTGTAAAAGCGCGCACCCAGGATGAACTGCACCGGCGTGGCCAGCATGAACTGCACCCACGCAGGCAGCATCCAGTGCTGGCCGAACAGGTCGCCGAGCATCGGCAGCACGAGCGGCGCCGACAACACCAGTCCGATGGCCACCGGGGCGAATCCGGCCCAGGGCGAAGCGTCGTCCGCCGCGTCCATCTGCGCCGGCGTGCGCGGCTCGTAGCCGGCATCGCGCACCGCCCGGCGCAGGCGCGCCTCCATCTGCTCGCCCGCGGCGAAGGTGATGCGCGCGGACTCGGTGGCCAGGTTGACGGTGGCCTCCTGCACGCCGGGCACTTTCTTCAGCGCGCGCTCGACCCGGGACGAGCACGAGGCACAGGTCATGCCGCCGATGCCGATATCGATCGAGGGCGAAGTGGTTTCAGGCGTGTTCATGGTGCGAAGCGTAGTCCTTCCCACCATGGCAAGGTCAAGTGCCTGTCAGAGCACTTTCAAAACCATAGCGCATCATGACCATTTCACGATGGGAAGGGCCCAAAAATGCCAAAAATACACCCTTCGCGCCGGCCCCTGACCTCCGTCGACCATTTCACCGCTTGACCTTGCCACCGTGGAAAGGTTCAGACTGTGGCTTTCATTGCAACCAGGAGCATTCCTCATGAACCAGACTTTCACCGTCACCGGTATGACCTGCGGCCACTGCGAGATGGCTGTCAAGCGCGCAATCAAGCAGCTGGACCCGCAAGCCGAAGTTGCCATCGACCGCACCCAGAACCGGGTGCAGGTCGAGTCCGCCCAGCCACGCGAGGCCCTGGCCCACGCAATTGCCGAAGAGGGCTATGCCGTCGCCGCATGAGGCCCGCCGACCGGCGCCGCGGATGGCCCCGCCCGATCTGGAAGGCACCGCATTTCCGGTGAACATCGGCCAGGCCGCTGCGCTGTCCGGCATTTCGGCCAAGATGCTGCGCCACTACGAGTCGCTCGATCTGCTGGGCCGCGTGGCGCGCACCGACAGCGGCTACCGGCAGTACACCGAGGCCGACGTGCACACGCTGCGCTTCATCAAGCGCGCCCGTGACCTGGGCTTTTCCATGGCCGAGATCGCCGAGCTGGTCGACCTGTGGCGCAACCGCCGCCGCGCCAGCGCCAACGTCAAGCGCATCGCCCAGCGCCACGTGGACGAACTGGCTCAGCGCATCGAGTCCATGCAGGCCATGCAGCGCTCGCTGCAGGCCCTGCTGGCCAGCTGCCACGGCGACAGCCGGCCCGACTGCCCGATCCTGGACGACCTGGCAGGCACGCCGGGACCACACTGCCATTGAGCCGCGGCGCTAGACTCGCGCCATGAACGCCGCGCCTCCTCGCTACGCCGACCTGTATCCGGCCCTGGCGCATTGCAGCCCGCATCCCGACGCGCCGGGCAGCGGCATCGCGCCGATCCAGGTGCCCGCCGGCACCGAACTGTTCAGCGAGAACGCGCCTTGCCGGGGCTTTCCGCTGGTCCTTGAAGGCGAGGTCAAGGTTTCGCGCCACTCCGGCGACGGGCGCTCGCTCGAGCTGTACCGGGTGGTGCCCGGCGAGCTGTGCCTCGTCTCCAGCGCCTGCCTGTTCCGCAGCCAACCGCTTTCCGCCAGTGGTGTCGCGACCCGCCCCAGCACGCTGTTGCTGATTCCACCGCCCGTCTTCAACCAGTGGCTGGAGGCGCCCGCCTTCCGCAACGAGGTGCTCGGCCTGTTTGCCGAGCGCATGGCCGACCTGACCGGGCTGATCGACGCAGTGGCCTTCCGCAAGCTGGACCAGCGGTTGGCGGCCGCCCTGCTCGGCCGTGGCCAGGACATCGGCATCACGCACCAGCAGCTTGCCGACGAGCTGGGTACCGTGCGCGAAATCGTCACGCGGTTGCTGCGCCGGTTCGAGCGTGAGGGCTGGGTGGAACTGGCGCGTGAACACATCCACATCATTGACAGTGCGGCCTTGCGCACCATGGCCGCGGCCTTGCAGGCCTGATGCCCGCGCGCCAGGCGGCTGCGTGACTTGTGTCACAGACTGGAGTAGCCTGCCTGCGGTTCAATCCATTCTTCCATTTGCTTGAAGGAGTTTTTCATGACCCAGAACGTCGGCGGCATTGACCGCATCCTGCGCATCGTGGTCGGCCTGGTGCTGATCGGTCTGGCCGCCACCGGCACCGTCGGCTGGTGGGGCTGGCTCGGCGTCGTGCTGCTGGCCACCGGTGCCCTTGGCTGGTGCCCGCCTTACGCCATCTTCGGTTTCAACACCTGCGCGATGAAGAACAAGACCTGACGGGGCAGCGAAACCCGCAGCGCGGCAGGGGCTGTCGCGCTGCGGTGTAATCCGGACATGAACCCGTCCACCGCCCCAGTCACCCAGCCGCGCCGTGTCGAACGGCTCATCACTGGCCAGCTCACGCGCGATGGCGCGGGCGTCAAGCTCACCCGCGTGCTCACCCATGACCTGCAGCAGCGGCTGGACCCCTTCCTGATGCTGGACCACTTCGGCAGCGACGACCCCAAGGACTATGGGGCCGGCTTCCCGGACCACCCGCATCGCGGTTTCGAGACCGTGACCTACATGATCGCTGGGCGCATGCGCCACAAGGACAGTGCCGGCCACGAAGGCCTGCTGCAGAACGGCGGCGTGCAGTGGATGACCGCCGGGCGCGGCCTGGTCCACAGCGAAATGCCCGAGCAGGAAGAAGGTGTGATGGAGGGCTTTCAGCTCTGGCTGAACCTGCCTGGCAAAGACAAACTCTGCGCGCCGTGGTACCGCGACATCCAGAGCGCCGACATCCCCGAGTTCCAGACCGCCGAGGGCGTCACCGTGCGCGTGATCGCCGGAGATAGCGTGGGCCCGCAGGGCCCGGTGGCGGGCTCGATGCGCCGCGCGGCCAGCGCCTGGCCGACCGATCCGCTGTACCTCGATCTTCATTTCCACGCGGGTACCGCCAGCTTCAGCCAGCACCTCGCTGCCGACCACAACGCCTTCATCTACGTTTATCGCGGCACGGTCGAGGTGGGTGACGCCCAAGGCAGGGGCACCCAGGTGCCCCTGCACCGCATGGCCATCCTCGCCAACGAGGGCGACGGCGTGACGCTTCGCGCCAGCGCTGCGGCCCGCGCCGTGCTGATTGCCGGGCGGCCGCTGCGCGAACCGATCGCCCAGTATGGCCCGTTCGTCATGAACACCCGACACGAACTCATGCAGGCGGTGGAGGACTTCCAGGCCGGTCGTTTCGTCTGATCCGGGCCACGGCATAGGGGCGCAGCCCTACTGCAGAGGTCATGCCTCGCTATAATTGTCGGTTGCGTTCACACTTCGCCTTCAACAAGAAGTTTTCATTCTTTCTCGCCTGGACGCCAGGCGCAGCACAGTCCAAAGCCCGGATTGCCCAGTGTGAACCGTGCACCCCAGAAGGTGCCGGATGGTGGGGGCCGTTGCGCCCCGGTCTGCATGGCCGCTGCGAGAGCCGCCCGTGCGCCACGCCCGCTCCGGCATCCCTGGTGTTCGTATTCACAGCTTGCAGGAGTAATGGCGATGGCCAAGGAAGAACTGATTGAGATGAGCGGTCTGGTGAACGAAGTGCTGCCGGACTCGCGTTTTCGCGTCACGCTGGACAACGGTCACCAGCTGATCGCCTACACCGCGGGCAAGATGCGCAAGAACCACATCCGCATCCTCGCCGGTGACAAGGTGTCGCTGGAACTCTCGCCCTACGACCTCACCAAGGGCCGCATCATCTTCCGCCACATCGCGGGTCGCGCACCTTTCGTGCCGACCGCCCGCCGCCCCTGAGCGCAACCCCGTCCGGTCGCCGGCGCCGGACGGACGGGGACATCCCAACTTTACATACTCTTATCGCAGCGCAATGCTTGCGATACATGACCGGCGCACACTGGCTTCCAACCTGATCGACAACTCGTTCCTCAGGCGTCTTCTCAGAAAGGAAGCCCAAATGAAACACGCTTACAAACACCTGTTGATCGCCAGCCTGATCACCGCTTTTGGCGCCACAGCCTACGCGCAAGCGCCGGCTGGCGCGCCCGCACCCGGCCCGGGCGGCCCCGGCATGGGTCGCATGGCACAGGGCGACCCCGCCAAGTTCGAGGCCTATCGCGCCGAACGCCAAGGCAAGGTCATGGCAGCACTGAAGGCCAAGCTGCAGCTGAGTGCCGCTCAGGAAAGCGCCTGGACCACCTTTGCCGCGGCCATGCAACCCCCGGCGCGGATCGCTGCCGATCGCGCACAGTTCCGCGCCGAAATGGAAAAGCTCACCACGCCCGAGCGAATCGACAAGATGCAGGCCTTCAAAGCCCAGCGCAATGCCGAAATGACCAAGCGTGGCGACGCCACCAAGGCCTTCTATGCGGTGCTTTCGTCCGAGCAGAAAAAGACGTTCGACACCGAAACCCTGCACATGATGCGGGCCGGCATGCACGGCGGACGTGGCGGGTACGGCCCGGGCCGGGGACACGGCCCTGGTATGGGCCCAGGTATGGGTATGGGCCCCGGCATGGGCTATGGCCCGGGCCCTGCCAAGAACTGAGCGACCTAGGGCCACGTGCCCCCAGCCCACCGGGCGGCCGGGAACTTGATGCAGATCAAGTACCCGGCGGGTTGGCGCCGCTAAGCTCCGCGGTGCCGTGCCCCATCCCACCCCACCCCCAACATCCTTGTCGCTGGCCTTGCCCGCTGTTCGCGAGATCGCTTTCGGCCAGCCCCTTCATTGGCTGGCCCTGGCGTGGCGAGACATAGCGCGCTGTGGCTGGCTGAGCTTTGCCCACGGCGCCGTTCTGGCCCTGTTCGGCGCTGCACTGGTTCTGATCGCCCGCGACCGGTTCTGGTTGCTGGCCGGCGCATTCTCGGGGTTTCTGGTGATCGCGCCTGTGCTGGCCACCAGTCTGTATGCCATGAGCCGCGCGCTGGAACGCAACGAGCCTGTCGGCGTCGCGTTGCTGGTGCGCACCTGGACCAGCTGGCAGCACGCCCGGCGCAGCGAAGCCGGCGGCTACTGGTGTCTGGTGCGTTTCGGCATCCTTTTGGCCCTGGCCGGGACCGGATGGGTGCTGACCTCGGCCGCGCTGATCACGCTGCTGGCGCCGCAGCCCATCCAGGGCCCCATGGACTTCATCCGGTACGTGGTGCTTGCGCCCCACAGCTACCTGTTCGAGCTCTGGCTTGCCATGGGAGGGGTCATGGCCGCACCCATGTTCGCCTCCAGCGTGGTGGCCATGCCACTGCTGCTGGACCGCCGCGCCAACATGATGCAGGCTGTGTTGACCAGCTGGCAGGCGGTGCTCGTCAATCCCGCGCCGATGGCCCTTTGGGCGGCGCTGATCATGGGATTCACCCTGCTCGGACTGGGCTCGCTGCTGATCGGCCTGGTCTTCGTCATCCCCATGCTCGGGCATGCCAGCTGGCATGCCTACCGCGATCTGGTCGACGCCTCGTCGCTGCCCGAACGCCTTGCGCCCGGGGAGACGGCCTGATGTTCGGCTTCACGGAAGAGCAGATCGCCGCCTTCGGCCTGAGTTTCGGCGTGGGAGCGTTCATGCTCTACATGCTGTTCATCATCGCGCAGCTGGCCTGGGAGTCCAAGGCCGGCAAGTTCGGCACCTTCGTGCTCTTCCTGGGGCTGGCATTCGGCATGGTCGGCTTCGTCGCCAAATACATCATCCAGTGGTACATGGAGAAATAGCCTGGCTTCGCGCCATAGCTTGACCCCGGTCAACCTGCGCACACCAACCGCCCGCTACCCTGCCCGCCATGGACTACGACCTCATCATTTCGGGTGCGGGCCCGGCCGGTCTGTGCCTGGCGCGTGCCCTCTCGGGGCACGGCCTGCGCCTGGCCGTGGTGGAGCAACAGCCGCTGGCGGCCCTTGAAGATCCGGCCTTTGACGGTCGCGAAATCGCCCTCACCCAGCACTCGGCGCAGCTCATGCGCACGCTCGGCCTGTGGGAACGCATTGAGCCCCATGCGCTGTCGCCGCTGCGCGACGCCCGTGTCATGAACGGGCCCTCGCCCTTCGCGATGGTGATCGACCATGCCCTGGGCAAGCGCAGTGAACTCGGCTGGTTGGTGTCCAACCACCTGATCCGCCGCGCCGCGTTCGAATGCGTCCAGCAGTCCCGCCAGGAGCATGCCGACATCACGCTGATGGCCAGCGAATCCGTCAGCGGCGTGCGCACCGATGCCGAAGCGGCCCACGTCACACTGGCCAGCGGCGTCCTGCTGAAAGCCAGGATGCTGGTAGCAGCCGACAGCCGGTTCTCGACCACCCGGCGGGCGATGGGCATTGCCGCCGACCTGCACGACTTCGGCCGCAGCATGCTGGTGTGCTGCATGACCCACGACGAGCCCCACCACCATGCCGCCTGGGAGTGGTTTGGCTACGGCCAGACCTTGGCGCTGCTGCCCATGAACGACGATCCGGCAACCGGCGAACACCGCTCCTCCGTGGTGTTGACTCTGCCCAGCCAGGACATCGACCCACTGGTCACGCTGGAGCCGGCAACTTTCAACCAGGAGATGGCGCGTCGCTTCGATCAGCGCCTGGGCCGCATGACGCTGGCCAGCACCCGCCACGCCTACCCGCTGGTGGCCGTGTATCCGCGCCGGCTGGTCGGGCAGCGCTTTGCCTGCGTGGGCGACGCCGCGGTCGGCATGCACCCGGTCACCGCCCATGGCTTCAATTTCGGCCTGCTCAGCATCGACAACCTGGCCGGCACCGTGCGGGCCGCGCACGCCCGCGGGGCGGACATCGCCGCACCGGATGGCTTGGCGCGCTACGAGCAGACCCAGCGCCGCGCGACCCTTCCGCTGTACCTGGCCACGCAGCTCGTCACCCAGCTCTACACCCGCGACAACCCGCCCGCCCGCGCCCTGCGCACCCTGGCCTTGCACGTGGGCGAGCGCTTCACCCCGTTCAAGCGCCTGATTGCGGCCTCGCTGACCGGTGGCGGTTGACACTCGACCACAATAGCTGGCCAGGGTCGGCCAGATTTCCCGCGTCGTCTGGGCTCCGACGCACAGCGGGCAGTCCCCTGGCAAGACATCACCGTCCGGCCACACCGCTCCTCTTCTATCACCAGCAATGGGACAATGCACGGTGCGGCCGTCTTTCCCGAGCCGCCCTGCCAACGGACCCACCGATGACCGACGAAAAAGACATGTCTGCCGACGAGCGCGCCGCGCTGGAGATCTCCCTGCCCACCGCGATGGAGCTGTGCCGCCTCGGCCTGGCCACGATGATCGACATCCGCCAGTCCTTCGAGATCGAGATGAAGGGCGCAATTCCCGACACCGTTCACATCCCGATGTTCGAGGTCAAGCTGATGCTCGGCCATACCCTGACCGAGGACGAACAGGACATCCTGGACGCTGGCGAGCCCAAGGAACTGGACGCACAAAGCTTCTTCAGGATGATCAACCAGCTGCACCATGCGCGCGACCACCTCTTGCTGTGCATCTGCAACAGCGGCCGGCGCAGCCTGACCGCCGCCTCGCTGCTGCGTTCGCTCGGCTACCCCAAAGCCTTGTCGGTCGCTGGCGGCTTCCAGGCCTGGAAGAAACTGGGGGCCACGCCCGCGCAGGCGACGCCTCCCGCCGCCTGATCCCTGTCGGAACAATCGAAACGCCTTCATTAGCTATCTTATTCGTAGCGTCTGGCGTCCATCCGACGCTGGGAATTGCACAAAAAGTGCCTGTTGATGGCGGTTCTGCCTGCCCAGGCCAGGGCCCGGGCGGTTCCCTCGGGACATCAGGCCGCTTCAGCCGCCTGGGACTCGTTGGCCGCAACCCCCGTGTGGACGCGGATCGCGCTCTGGGCTGACGCCAAGGCCTGTGACCGTGCAGTTTCGCCCATGGCCAAGCCTTCGGCACGCACGAAGCGCACATCGGTGATGCCGATGAAGCCCAGCACGGTCTGCAGGTAGCTCTCCTGGTGCTCCAGGGCCCGGCCGGCTTCGGTGGTCGAATAGCTGCCGCCGCGGCTGGACGCAATGATCACCGTCTTGCCGGTGGCCAGACCTTTAGGGCCCTTGTCGGTGTAGGTGAAGGTGCGCCCAGGCTGCGCAATGCGGTCGATCCAGGCCTTGAGCTGGCTGGGGATCGAGAAGTTGTAGAGCGGTGCGCCCAGCACGATGACATCGGCGGCCAGCAACTGGGAAACCAGGGCCTCGGACACGGCGTTTTCACGTTCTTGCACTTCCGTCAGCGGTGCCGCACCAGGCGCTGCGCGAAAACCGATGGAGTCAGCCGACAGGTGGTTCGGCGTGTCCACCGCCAGATCGAGATAGTCGACCACGGTCCCGGGATGACTGGCGCGCCACTGGCTGACGATGTCGCGGGTGAGCTGGCGCGAAACGGAGTGGGCGCCGAGGATGCTGGAATCGATGTGAAGCAGTTTCATGATGAAGTCCTTTGGTCCGGTGAAGCCGCACAGGGCGACCATATACTAAGTATGCGGATGGTTTGTTTGATTGATAAGATGGCAAATTTGCGATAGATTGTTCTAAGAATAGAACAATCAACCCGATCAGGCCCGATGCAGGATCTCAACGACATGCTGTTTTTCGCCGAAGTCGCCGAACGTGGCGGCTTTGCCGCTGCAGGCCGTGCGCTCGGCCTCCCAACCTCCCGGCTGTCGCGCCGGGTCGCCGAACTGGAAGGGCGCCTGGGTGTGCGGCTGCTCCAGCGCACCACCCGACGGATCGCCCTGACCGACGTGGGCGCTCAGTACCTTCGCCACTGCGTGGCCTTGCGCGAGGAAGCCCAAGCCGCTGCCGATGTGGTGGCCCAGGTGCACACCGAGCCGCGTGGTGTGCTGCGGGTAAGCTGCCCGGTCACCTTGGCCCAGACGATCGTCGGCGAAGTGGTTGCGCCGTTCATGGCGCGGTACCCGGAAGTCCGCGTGGACATCGCCGTCACCAATCGCGTCGTGAATCTGGTGGAAGAGGGCATCGACGTCGCGCTGCGCGTACGGCCCACGCTGGACGACAGCGGCAGCCTGGTCGTCAAGCGCCTGGGCAACAGCCAGACCCTGCTTGTCGGCACACCCGGCCAGCTCGACCATCAGGGCTGGCCAACCTCTGTTGGCGACCTGGACCGCCTTGACACCGTTGCGATGTCGGCATCCGACGGGCGCTCGAGTTGGCTGATGCAGGGGCCGAACGGTGCAACCCATGACTGGACGCATCAGCCGCGCCTGGTCGCCGATGACCTCCTGACCCTCAAGCTGGCCATTCTCGGCGGGGTGGGCGTAGGCCTGTTGCCCGACTACATGTGCCACCCGGATCTTCTGGCTGGCAGGCTGGTGTCGGTGCTGCCAGGCTGGAACCCGAGACCGGGTCTGATGCACGCTGTTTTTGCGTCGCGCCGGGGCCTGGCGCCCGCCGTACGGTGTTTTCTGGATTTCCTGGGCGAACGCCTTGAAAGCACCCGCGTCACGGCTGCTTCAGAAAGCCCCTGACCTCGGCCACCGTGCGCGCCGGATCCTCCTCCTGCGGCACATGTCCCAGGTCGTCGAACACCACCAGACGCGAGCTGGCGATGTCTTTCGCAAAACGCTGGCCATTCTCCGGGGGCAACAGGCGGTCTCGGCCACCCCAGAGGATCAGCGTGGGCTGCTTCAGGCTGCGGATCGCCGCCGGATCGCCGGTGTAGCCCTGCTCGATGCGGCGCGCCAGCGCCCGCCGATTGCCGGCACGCAGTGTCATGTCCACATACAGGTCCACTAGCTCGGGCGTGACCTTCTCGGGCTGCCCATACACATAGCGCGCGGTATTCTCCACCACGCCACGCGGCAAGGTGTAGGCCATCAGATCTCGCACCACCGGCATGCCCGCCAGCTGAAAACCAATCGGTGCGTTGCGCGGGTCCACCCCATAGCCGCTGGCGTCCACCAGAATCAGGCCGGCCACACGCTGCGGCACTGCCGCCGCCGTAGCCCAGGCAATCTGGCCGCCAAGAGAATTGCCGCCCAGCACAAAACGCTGGATGCCCAGCTGGTCCACCACTGCGGTCACGAATTTCACATAGGAGGCAATCGAATAATCGTTCTGGACATTCGGCCCGGTCAAGGCAAAGCCTGGCAAGTCGAACCGCACCACCCGCCGATCGGTGCGCAGTTCGCGCGCCCATCCCTCCCAGGTGTGCAGACTGGCCGAAGTGCCATGCAGCAGCACCAATGGCAACGAGGACAGCGGCGCGCCGGGTGCGCCCGGATCACGGGGCCCTTCGTCGCGCAGATGCACCTGCTGGCCCTGCACCTCGATGAACTTCGATGGCGGCTGGGCCCAGCGCGCGGTGAGCTCGCTCACTGGCTTGTCAGGCGCCCACGTGGCCACCAGGCCCGCCCCGCCAAAGAACACCACAGCACCCAGCAGCAGCCAGGCCGACTTGTAAAGCAACTTCATGGAGCCGGACTCTATCGGCCTGGCTCAACGCCGTCAAAGCACAAAGCTGTGGACAGTTCTGGCACAAGCCATGACTTATCCACAAGACGGGCCCGTCCCGCGAGGTTGTTCCTTTTGACGTTACACCCGCAACAGCCCTCCGCCCACAGGGGCTTACAGCGTGCAAGTGCTTGAAAACAGGCAGGAAAAGCGCCTTGTCCACAGAAAAGGGGGTGCTTTACTACTACGACTATGTAGAAGTAATACCTATAGAAGAACAAGCAAGGACAACCCGGACCGAAAAAAGACCCCTTGAAATGCACCTGAAACCCCTGGATATGCGCAAAATTGCTTCAAATCAAGACGAAGGCTGATTTGCGGATGAACAATGTCAGGGTTTACGAGCAATAAAACACGAGGAGACTGGTTTGCTGTCCGCTTTCATTACCCACGCCGATTGCGCCCGCCACGAAATGGGACCCCATCACCCTGAATGCCCCGAGCGCCTTGGAGCGATCAACGACCACCTGCTGGTCAAGGGCCTGCTGGATTACATGCACACCTACGATGCGCCGCTGGCCACCGAGGAGCAATTGGGTCGCGCGCATTCCTCGCTGTATGTGCGTGAACTCTTTGCGAACGCGCCGACCGAGGGCTACTTTCACGTCGATCCCGACACCAACATGAACCCCTGGACGCTGAAGGCCGCCTTGCGCGCAGCAGGGGCCGCGGTGAAAGCCACCGACCTGGTCCTCTCCGGCGAAGTACCCACGGCGTTCTGTAGCGTGCGCCCGCCTGGCCACCATGCCGAGCATGCGGCTGGCATGGGCTTCTGTTTCTTCAACAACACGGCGGTCGGCATCCGCCATGCGCTGGACGTGCATGGCCTGAGCCGGGTGGCGTTGATCGACTTCGACGTTCACCACGGCAATGGCAGCGAAGACATCTTCAAGGGGGACGAGCGCGTCCTCATGTGCTCGATCTTCGAAAAGGGCCTGTACCCCTTCAACGGGGAAGAGGCCAAAGGGCTGAACATGGTCAACGTCGGCCTGCCCAGCCGCTCCGGCGGCGACAAGTTCCGTGAAGCCGTCACCGACTACTGGATGCCCGCGCTCGACGCATTCCGCCCGGAGCTGATCTACATCTCGGCCGGTTTCGATGCCCATCGTGAAGACGACATGGGCAACCTGGGCCTGGTCGAGGCCGATTACGAATGGGTCACCAAACAACTCATGCAGGTGGCCAACCGGCACTGCAAAGGCCGCATCATTTCCTGCCTGGAGGGCGGCTACGTGCTGAGCCCGCTGGCGCGCAGCGTGGGTGCCCACGTCAAGGTCCTGATCGGCGCAGACTGATTTTCAAACTCACGGGCTCATGCTGACCAGATTCGCAGAAAGCCCGAAATACCCTCCATGGACAAGCACTACCTCCACCCGCTTTTTTCTCCCGAATCCATCGCCGTCTTTGCCGGCCAGTGGGACGATCCCACCACACAGACGCCCCAGGCCCAGACCTTGTTGACCTTTCTGCGGGCGCAGCGCTTTTCCGGCACCCTCACGTTTCTTGATATCCATACCACCGGCACCCTGGCCGACCTGGCGCAGACCCGCGCCGACCTTGCCATCATTGCACTGCCCCATGAGGACGTGGCGGCGGCCCTCGATATTGCCGGTCGCATCAAGTGCCGCGCGGCGGTCGTCATTTCAACCGGGATCAACGCCACGCTGGCCAGTGAGCTCAACCAGCTGGCACGTCACCACGGCATGTACCTCCTTGGCCCGAATTGCCTGGGCTTCCAGCGACCGCGTGCCGGCCTCAATGCCAGTGTGGCCGGACCCATGGCCACGCCCGGTCCGCTGGCGCTGGTGTCGCAGTCGGGGGCGCTGACCTCTTCCATCCTGGACTGGGCGAGCCAGAACGCCGTCGGATTCTCGACCGTGGTCTCGCTCGGCCCGAACACCTCGGTCGATATCGCGCAGGTGCTGGATTTCCTGGCCTCCGACCAGCAGACCCACAGCATCGTGGTCTACCTCGAAGGCATCTCCAACTCGCGCCGCTTCATGAGCGCGCTGCGGGCGGCTGCCAATGCCAAACCGGTGGTGGTGCTCAAGGCGGGTCGCAAGACCGCCGGCAACAAGGCCGCGCGAACCCACTCCGGCGCCATTGTGGGCAGCGACGACGTGTTCGATGCGGCCTTGCGGCGCGCGGGTGCGGTGCGGGTGCGCTCGTTCGTGGCGCTGTTTTCGGCCGCCAAGTGCCTGGCGTCCCGCTACCGCGCAGTCGGTCGTCGCCTGGCGATCATCACCAACGGGGGCGGTCCGGGCGTGCTGGCAGCCGACTGGATCAGCGAGATCAACCTGCAGCTCGGCCAGCTCAGTGCGGCCAGCGCCGAGGCGCTCAAGGCCGTCCTGCCTGCGCAGGCATCGCTGTGCGACCTGATCGACCTGTCCGAGGACGCCTCGCCCGAACATTACCGGCTGGCGCTGGACGCCGCCAGCAAGGAAAAGGAGATCGACGGGATCCTCGTCATCCACTCGCCGAAGACCGGCTGCGATGCCGCGGCAGTGGCCGCTGCGCTGGCGGATTTCAAGGCCCGCATCAGCAAGCCCTTGTTGACCTGCTGGATGGGCGATGCCTCGGTCGGCGAAGCGCGCACGGTGCTCAACACCGCCATGATCCCGACCTTCCGCACCCCTGAGGCGGCGGTGGGCGCCTTCGGCAACATCGCCTCCTTCTACCAGAACCAGCAGCTGCTGCAGCAGACGCCGCCGCCGCTGTCCACCCTGGCCAAACCCGACATCGAGGGCGCCCGGCTGCTGATCGAAAGCGTGTTGGCCGAGCGCCGCAACGTGCTGACCGAGATGGAGTCGAAGGCGCTGTTGTCGGCCTTCCACATTCCCGTGACCAAGACCATCCTGGCGCGCAACGCGAACGAAGCCATGATGATCGCCACGCAGCTGGGTTTCCCGGTGGCTCTGAAGATCGACTCGCCCGACATCACCCACAAATCCGATGTCAACGGTGTGGCGCTCAACGTCATGAACGCGGTCGGTGTGCGCGACACC
Organism: Candidatus Skiveiella danica; assembly: GCF_022705245.1. Lineage (NCBI taxonomy): Bacteria > Pseudomonadati > Pseudomonadota > Betaproteobacteria > Burkholderiales > Comamonadaceae > Candidatus Skiveiella > Candidatus Skiveiella danica. The sequence continues at coordinate 161,113 of NZ_JAKJEW010000002.1, forward strand.
TACAACGACATGATGCAGGCGGTGAAGCGCAACCAGCCGAATGCGCGCATCAACGGTGTGACCATCCAGAACATGGCGCGCCACAAGCGTGGCCGCGAGATCTACATCGGCCTGGTCACCGACGATCCGTTCGGCCCGGTGATCGCCTTCGGCGCCGGCGGCACCATGATCGAACTCATGAACGACCGGGCCATGGAGCTGCCCCCGTTGAACCAGTTCCTGGCGCGCAGCCTGATCGACCGCGCGCGCGTGAGCGAGACGCTTGGCGAGTGGCGGGGTGCCACGGCCGTGGACATGGACGCGCTGGAGCACGTGCTGCTGCGCGTCTCGGAAATGGTCTGCGAATTGCCCCAGCTGCGGGAGATGGACATCAACCCCATCATCGTCGACGAATCCGGCGCGGTGGCGGTGGACGCGCGCATCGTCATCGACAACGCCCAGCAGGCCCATGGCGGGCGTACCCACAATTACAACCATCTGGCCATCCTGCCCTACCCGGCGCAGCATGAGCAGGTCTGGCCGATGCGCGGCGGCGAGCAATACACCATCCGCCCGATCCATCCGGACGATGCCGACATGCTGCAGACCCTGGTGCGCAGCCTGTCCTCGGAGAGCCGCTATTTCCGCTTTGTTTCGTCGATGCACGAACTGCCGCCGCAGATGCTGTCGCGCTTCACGCTGATCGACTACGACCGCGAGATGGCGCTGGTCGCGGTCTATACCGAGCGAAAGGCCGGCGAGGACGGCGAGATGGTCGAGACCTCCCGCATCGTGGGCGTCTCGCGCTACATCACCAACCCTGACAGCTCTAGCTGCGAGTTCTCGCTGGTGGTGGCCGATGATTTCGGCGGCCGCGGCCTGGGCTCGCGACTGATGCTGAGCATCATGGATGTGGCGCGCGAAAAGGGCCTGACCGAGATCGTCGGTCTGGTGCTGACCAACAACCCCGGCATGCTCAAGCTGATGAAGAGCCTGGGTTACAGCATCAAGGCCTATCCGGACGATCCGGACTTCCGGCTGGTGACCCACCCGCTGTAAACAACAAGCTGTGGATCAGCTGTGCACAAGTAGTTGACAAGACCGCCGTTCCCTAGCCGTCTTGTGGCCACCCGATGGGCAATCTCAACACCTGATGCACAGCTTGACTTGAGTTTCAAGTTCTTGTTTTTCAAAGAAAAAATCCAGTTTTCCACCACCGGATCGAAGCAGATACCCTGAATCGATGGGAGGGGCAACGGGCGGATGGCTGGTGACCGGGTCTTACCTGCGGGTGCCGCAGGCCCGACTGGTAAGATTCGGGCTCTTTTCCGTCGAGCATTCCATCCCCCATGTCCGTTGCCATTGCAGGAAACGCGCCTGCCACGTTCGAGATCAAGAGCGCGAATCTTCCTCTGGTGGCATTGCGCCTGAAGTCCACCGATCTGGACGCCCTCGCGGCCGAACTGTCCCGCCAGTACGGCGATATCCCGGATTTTTTTGACAACGATCCGCTGGTGGTTGATCTGAGCCCCTTGCCCGCCGATGCGCCCGGCCCCGATTTCGTGGCCCTGATCGCCTTGTTGCGTTTCCACCGGCTGGCGCCCCTGGCCTTCAAAGGCGGCACTGCGCAGCAGGCTGCCGCCGCGCTGGCGGCCGGCCTGGTCGGCGCGCCCGACGCGGCAACGGTCAAAACCGCCACCACCGCGCAGCAGGCCATCGGCCAGAGCCCGCCAGCAGCGCCGGCAGAGCCCCCACTGGCAGGCGCGCAGCTTCCCGCCTTGGTCATCGACAAGCCGCTGCGCTCCGGCCAGCAAGTCTATGCGCGAGGACGTGATCTGGTGGTGATGGCCATGGTGAACGCCGGCGCCGAGGTCATTGCGGACGGCCACATCCATGTCTATGCGCCCCTGCGGGGCAAGGCGATTGCCGGCGCGCGTGGCAATGCCGATGCCCGCATCTTTGCGCTCAGTCTGGAGCCGGAGCTGATCTCCATCGCCGGCATCTACCGCACCACCGAGAACGCCTTGCCCCCGGAAGTCTGGGGCCGTGCCACCCAGGTGCGCCTGGTGGCCGGACCCGAGGGCGAGCGCCTGGTGATGGAGCCGCTTTCATCCTGATTCCCGGGCCCGCCACGGTATGGCGGACCGCCTCAATTCACAAGGAAACCTTCTTTCATGACCAAGATCATCGTGGTGACTTCCGGCAAGGGTGGGGTGGGCAAGACCACCACCAGCGCCAGCTTTTCCGCCGGCCTGGCCCTGCGCGGCCACAAGACCGCCGTCATCGACTTCGACGTGGGTCTGCGCAACCTCGACCTCATCATGGGTTGCGAGCGCCGTGTGGTGTACGACCTGATCAACGTCATCCACGGCGAAGCCAACCTGAACCAGGCGCTGATCAAGGACAAGCAGTGCGACAACCTGTTCGTGCTGGCCGCCAGCCAGACGCGCGACAAGGACGCGCTGACGCAGGACGGCGTCGAGAAGGTGCTGACCGACCTGGCCGCGATGGGCTTCGAGTACATCGTCTGCGACTCGCCGGCCGGCATCGAGACGGGCGCGCTGATGGCCATGCACTTCGCCGACGAGGCGCTGGTGGTGACCAACCCCGAAGTCTCCAGCGTGCGCGACTCCGACCGCATCCTGGGCATGCTGGGCAGCAAGACCAGGCGCGCCATCGAGGGCCGCGAGCCGATCAAGGAACACCTGCTGATCACACGCTACAACCCCAACCGGGTGCAGGAAGGCCAGATGCTTTCACTGGAGGACATCCAGGACATCCTGCGGATCAAGCTGATCGGCGTGATCCCAGAGAGCGAGAGCGTGCTGCAAGCGTCCAACCAGGGCGTGCCGGCGGTGCACATGGCCGGCAGCGATGTGTCCGAGGCCTACAAGGACGTGATCGACCGCTTCCTGGGCGAAGACAAACCCCTGCGCTTCATCGACGCGGAAAAACCCGGCCTGCTCAAGCGCCTGTTCGGGAGGAAGTGAGCATGTCCTTCCTGTCCTTTCTGCTGGGCGAAAAGAAGAAGACCGCCAGTGTCGCCAAGGAGCGGCTGCAGATCATCCTGGCGCACGAGCGCAGTGGCCGCAACGCAGCGGAGCCCGACTACCTGCCCGCCTTGCAGCGCGACCTGGTGGCCGTGATTTCGAAGTACATCAAGATCAATCCCGAGGACATCAAGGTCAACCTCGAGCGCCAGGACAACCTGGAAGTGCTGGAAGTGAAGATCGAGCTGCCCGACGCCCGCTGAACGACGGCGCAGCCGGCAGGAGCGGCCACCGGCAGCCCGAAAGATGCTGCGAAAATAATAGCTGCATATGACCTTCCTGCGCTGGGAAGGGGCATATTTCATTCAAAAACCCGTTTCCACCGGCCCTGGCGCGTGCCGGGGCGGCGTCAGGCACGCCTGTGCAGGCCCTCGACAAGATCCAGACAGCGCTGGCCCGGCCGCACGCCCACCGAGACCGCCAGCGGGTTCGCGTGGCTGATGACGCCGTCAGCCAGCGTGCTGGCGGCCTCGCCGATGCGCGCGCTGTCATGGCTCACGGTGCAGGCGGCCAGGCCCTGCGCCTGCAGGAAGGGCAGCGCGGCCATGCCGGCAGCGTCCTTGCCGACCCCCGCGTCGTTGAACACGCTCAGCCAAGGGCGCGCCGCCAGCGCGTAACGCGCCGAGCTGATGCCGCCGTGCGAGCCGCTCACAGCCAGGCAGCCCGCATCCGCGGGCCCCAGTTCGGTGATCGAATCCACGACCCGCAGCACGACCGGCATGCGACGCCTGGGCGAGCCGTGCCTTACTTCTTGCGCGCCGCGATGGCGGCTTCGGCCGTCTTCACCAGATCGGGGCCGATGGTGGCTTTCCACTTGTCGTACACCGGGCGCGTGGCCTTGACGAAGGCTTCACGCTCGGCGGGGGTCAGCGCGGTCACGGTCACGCCCATGGCGGCAATGTCCTTCAGCAAGGGCTTGTCGGCCTCGACCAGGCCTTTGCGGGCAATGGCGATCTCCTGCTTGCCCGCTTCGATCGCCGCCTCGCGCACGATCTTCTGGTCGGCCGGTGTCCATGAGTTCCAGATGTCCTTGTTGACCACGAAGATCAGCGGATCGGCCACGTAGCCCCAGGTGGTGACGTACTTCTGGCCCACGGTGTGCATCTTGAGGATCGTGAACAGGAACAGCGGGTTCTCCTGGCCGTCGACCGCGCCGCTGGACAAAGCCGGTTGTGCGTCCGCCCAGCTCATCTGGGTCGGGTTGGCGCCCAGTGCGGTGAACATGTCGGAGAAGATGGGCGAGCCCACCACGCGAATCTTCATGCCCTTGAGGTCTTCCGGAGACTTGATCGGCCGCTTGGAGTTGGTCAGCTCGCGGTAGCCGTTCTCGCCCCAGGCCAGCGGCACCACGCCGCCCTTGTCCAGCGTGGCAAAAATCTTCTTGCCGACTTCGCCCTGGGTCAGGGCGTCGATGGCCGCGTAGTCGGGCATCAGGAAGGGCAGCGAGAACAGGTTGAGTTCCTTGACCTGCGGCGACCAGTTGATGGTCGAGCCCACCGCCATGTCGATCACACCCTGGCGCAGCGCGCTGAATTCGCGCGTCTGGTCGCCCTGGATCAGCGACACGCCGGGATAGAGTTTCATGTTGATGCGGCCCTGCGTGCGCTCCTTCACCAGGTCGGACCAGACCTTGCCGGCCTGTCCCCAAGGCGTGGGCGGACCGAGGACCAGCGACATGCGGTATTCGGCCTTGTAGGCGGCCTGCGCGGTCGCGGCGGTGGTGAACGTGCCGAGGGCGGCGGCCACGGCGGCCAGCCCGATGAGGGTTCTGCGGATCTTCATGCTTGGGTTCTCCTGTAAAAAAACAAACTGTACGCCAGGCTCAGTAGCCCAGGTAACGCGGCAGCCAGAGTGCCAGTTCCGGCCAGACGATCACCGCGACCATCACCAGGAACATCGAAAACAGCATCCAGCCGACCCAGCGCACGGTCTCCTCCATGCGCACGCCGGCGATGCGGCACGACACCATCAGGTTCACGGCCAGCGGCGGGGTGAACTGGCCCAGCGCCACCTTCAGCGTGAGGATCACGCCGAACCAGACCGGGTCCCATTTGTAGAACTGCACGATGGGCCACAGCAGCGGCACGAAGATCAGGAAGATCGACACCCCGTCGAGGAACATACCCACGGTGATCAGCATCAGGATCAGCAGAGACAAAACGCCGTATTCGCCCAGCCCTGAATTCACAATCGCGTTGGTGACCGGGTCGATGACGCCAAGGGTGGACAGCGAGAAAGCAAAGATGCCCGCCAGTGACACCACCAGCAGGATGATGGCCGACAGCTCCCCGGATTCACGCAGGATCACGAACAGGTCAGGCCACTTGATCGTGCGGTGGATCACCATGCCCACGAACAGGCCATAGAAGACTGCCACCACGGCGGCTTCGGTCGGCGTGAACCAGCCGGCGCGCATGCCGCCCAGAATCAGCACCGGGGCCGCCAGCCCCCAAGTGGCCTCCTTGAAGCTTTTCCAGAGGGGCGGACGCGGCAGGCTCGACTCCAGTGCGCCCATCTTGTGCTTGCGCGCCAGCAGCACGGTCGGAATGATCAGGGCCACGCCGGCCAGGATGCCGGGAATCATGCCGGCGGCAAACAGCGCCGGCACCGAGGCGCCCGGCACCAGCACCGAGTACACGATGAAGGCCACCGAGGGCGGGATCAGGATGTCGGTGGCCGCCGCGGCGCCCACCACGCTGGCGGAAAACGCGGCCGGGTAGCCGGCGCGCGACATGGCGGCAATCATGACCGCGCCCACCGCCGCTGCATTGGCCGGACCCGAGCCCGAGATGCCGCCGAGGAACATCGCCACCACGATGGCCACCAAAGGAAGCATGCCGGGGCCGCGCCCGACGATGGCCACCGCGAAGTTCACCAGTCGCAGCGCCACCCCGGAGCGGTCGAAGATCGAGCCGACCAGCACGAACATCGGGATCGCCAGCAACGGGTACTTGCCCAGACCGGCGTAGAAATTCTGTGGCACGGCCAGAAGGCCGAACCATTGCGCGTCGGAATTGGCCAGCGCGATGCAGGCGGCGCCGGCCAGGCCGAGCGCCGCGCCGATGGGCACGCCCATCAGCATCATCACGAGAAAGGCGACAAACAGCAGGGTGGGGATCATGCCGGTGCCCTCACGCCCGCCGGCCGCGGCGGATGAACAGGCCCAGCGCCCGGCCCGAGATGGCCACCGACATCACCGGCAGCCAGATGGTGTACCACCACTGCGGCACGCCGATGCCCGGCGAGGTCTCGCCAAAGCGGATGTCGTCGTACACGACCCGCGTGCTGAGCACGGCGATCAGCGCAAACAGCAGGAACATCATGAGCGCGCCAAAGCGGGCCAGCGCGCGCTGGCGCGCGGCCGATCCGCTGTCGGCAAAGAACTCGATGCGGATCTGGCGGTTGCGCGCCACCGAGGCCGAGCCCGCCACCAGGGCCAGCACGATCATCAGAAACACCGAGAACTCCTCGGTCCAGGCAAAGGACTGGCTTGTGAAATAGCGTACCAGCACGTTGGCGAAGGTGATCAGCGCCAGCAGGCCCATGACAATGACGGTCAGCCAGTCCTCGATCTTCAGCGGAATGACGGTGACTTCGTCCTGCGCGGCCGGATCCGGCACTTCGGCGGGCAGGTGGTGGGGTTCGTGGATGTGCATGGGTTCGGTGTCAGGTTAAAGAAGAAGGTCGGTACGCGGTATCGGCAAATACCGCACGAAAGGCCTGAGCCACTAGGCCAGCATGGCGCGCACGGCGGCCGCGATGGCCTCCAAGCCGATGCGCGACTGGGCCTCCAGCACCGGTGCGTAGCCCACCGGGATGCGCGGCGCGCCCAGGCGCCTGATCCGGCAGCCCGTGGCTTCGGCGGCCGTGGCGGCAATTTCGGCGCCAAAGCCGCCTGCCTGCACGGCTTCGTGCACCACCAGCAGTTTTCCGGTCCGGGCGCAGGACGTGAGCACTTGCTCACGATCCCAGGGCCAGATGGAGCGCAAATCGATCAGTTCGACATCAATGCCCTCGGCCGCCAATGCGTCGCAGGCCTGCTCGCACAGCAGCGCCTGGCGGCTCCAGCTCACCATCGTCAGCGCCGAGCCGCGTCGGCGCACCGCGGCCTGGCCGAGCGGGATCTGCAGCGCCTCGTCGACGGTGCCCTGACTGCCCCAGAGCGTCTTGTGCTCGATGTAGGCCACCGGATCGCCCGACTGAAGGGCCGAACGCAGCAGCGAATAGTTGTCCTGCGGCGTGGACGGGCACACCACCACCAGGCCCGGCAGATGAGCAAACCAGGATTCGAGCGACTGCGAATGCTGTGCCGCCGAGGCATCCCAGATGCCGCCCGGCATGCGCGCCACCAGGGGCACGCGGCCCTGCCCGCCGAACATGAAGCGGTTCTTGGCGGCCTGGTTGACGATCTCGTCCATGCCGCACAGGGCAAAGTCCACCACGCGCATCTCGACGATGGGCCGCATGCCGGCCAGCGCCATGCCCACGCCCGCGCCCATGATCGCGGCCTCGCTGATCGGTGTGTCGATCACGCGCGCGGAGCCGAACTGCTGCTGCAGCCCCGCGTACTGGCCGAAGATGCCGCCGCGGCCGACGTCCTCGCCGAGCACCACGACGCGCGGATCGGCATCCATCTCGCGCTGCACCGCCCGCACGGCCGCCTGCGCATAGCTGAGGGCTTCCGGTGCGGGGGCCGGCCGTTGGGGCTGGGCATTCAGAACCATGTGCCGGCTCCCGTGCTCTGGATGTCGGTGAAGGCGGCGCTGGCCTCGGGCCAGGGTGCGGCAAAAGCGCTGTCCAACGCAGCTTGCACCTCGGCGGTCGCTTCGTTCTCCAGCGCGTCCAGCACGGCCAGGTCGTGCCCTTGCGACTGGAAGCGGCTGCGCAGGCGCGCAATCGGGTCGGTCTGCAAGGCCGCGGCCAGCTCCTGTGGATCGCGATAGGCCGCCGGATCCACCGACACGTGGCCTTTGACACGGTAGGTCAGCGCGTGCAGCAGCCGCGGACCCAGGCCTGCCCGAACCTGTGCGACCAGGGCGGCCGCCGCCTCGTGGACCTCGACCACGTCGTTGCCGTCCACCTGTGTGGCGGCGATGTCCAAGCTGATGGCGCGCGCCGAGGCGCCCGGTCCGGCCGTCATCGGGCCGCTGGCCGTGGTGGCGCTCCAGCGGTTGTCCTCGCAGACAAACAGCACCGGCAACGCATAGACCCGCGCCCAGTTCAGCGCTTCCAGAAAGGGTCCGCGGTTGATGGCGCCGTCGCCGAAAAAGCACACGGTGATGGCATCGTCCACCGCCTGGCTGCTGGCGCGGGCCTGGTCCTGCTGCAGCTTCTGCGCGTGGGCGGCACCCACCGCAATCGGCAGCCCGGCCGCCACCACGCCGTTGGCGCCCAGCATGCCCACGGAAAAATCCGCGATGTGCATCGAACCACCCTTGCCGCCGTTGAAGCCGGTGGCCTTGCCGAACAGCTCGGCCATCATGCGGCCCAGGTCCGCGCCCTTGGCCAGCGTGTGGCCGTGCCCTCGGTGGGTGGAGGTGAGGTAGTCAGCGGGATGCAGGTGCGCGCAGACGCCGGTGGCCACCGCCTCCTGCCCGGTGGACAGGTGCAGGGGCCCTCGCACCCGGGCCGTGCCGGCGGCGCTCTGGCCGTAGGCGCTGACGCCGCCCTGGCTGGCGATTTCGGCGGCATTCTCGAATGCCCGGATGCGTACCATGGTGCGGTAAAGGCCCGCCAGAACGGTGGAGGATTCTGGTGAAGTCAAGTGGATCTCTCTGGCCCCGCTGCGGGGGCGTGCAATTGGGCGGACATCGTAGCACCGGCCCAGCGGGCGTTTGCAGCTTGTTTGCGTTCCGTGCTTGCCAAAAGCGTTCTTGGGGAAGACACTTTTTCCCGAATGATCCGGTGAGGCCCGGGGCTTCATCCGTTCGTCCACCCCATTCCATCGAAGGAGATCACGATGAGCTTCCGCACCGAAAAAGACTTCCTGGGCGAAAAGCAGCTGCCCGACAACGCCTACTACGGCGTGCAGACACAACGCGGCAAGGAGAACTTCCACATCACCGGCATCCCGATGTCCACCGAGCCCTACTTCGTCAAGGCGTTTGGCTACGTCAAGAAGGCGGCGGCGCTGGCCAACCGGGATCTGGGTGTGCTGGACGCGACGGTGGCCAACGCCATCGCCGCCGCCTGCGACCGGCTGATTGCAGGCGAGATGGCCGATCAGTTCGTCACCGACTTCATCCAGGGCGGCGCCGGCACCTCGACCAACATGAACGCCAACGAGGTCATCGCCAACCTCGCACTCGAGCAGCTTGGCCACCAGAAGGGCGAATACCAGTACGTCAACCCGAACGACCATGTGAACTTCGGCCAATCGACCAACGACGTCTATCCCACGGCGTTCCGGCTCGCGCTGATCCTGCGCCTGGGCAGCTACATGGACGCGCTGCGGCGCCTGCAGGAAGCATTCTTTGCCAAGGCCAGGGAGTTCGACCGGGTGCTCAAGATGGGCCGCACCCACCTGCAGGACGCGGTGCCGATGTCGCTGGGCCAGGAGTTCCACGGCTGGGGCACCACCATCGGCGAGGAGGTGCAGCGCATCGCCGAGGTGCGCCAGTTCCTGCACGAGATCAACCTGGGCGCCACTGCCATCGGCACCACGGTGACGGCTGCGCCGGGCTATCCGGAGCTGGCCACGAAATACCTGTCCGAGCTGACCGGCACCACCTTCATCCTGGCCGGCGACCTGATCGAGGCCACATCCGACACCGGTGCCTACGTGCTGCTTTCCGGCGTGCTCAAGCGCACGTCGTCCAAGCTCACCAAGATCTGCAACGACATCCGCCTGCTGGCGTCGGGGCCGCGTTGCGGCTTCAACGAGATCAACCTGCCGCAGATGCAACCGGGCAGCTCGATCATGCCGGGCAAGGTCAACCCGGTGATTCCTGAAGTCGTCAACCAGACCAGCTTCCTGGTGATCGGTCTGGACCTGACGGTCACGCTGGCCGCCTCCGCCGGGCAACTGCAGCTCAATGTGATGGAGCCGGTGATCACCTTCGCGCTGTTCACGTCAATTGCCACCATGGAGAACGCCGTCAACAGCCTGAACGTCAACTGCATCCAGGGCATCACGGCCAATGCCGAGCGCTCGCGCGACATGGTGCTCAACTCGCTGGGCATCGTCACGGTGCTCAAGCCCTCGCTGGGCTACAAGCAGTGCGCTGAGATCGCACGCGAGGGCTACCAGACCGGCAAGTCGCTGCACCAGATCGTGGTGGTCGAGCGCAAGCTGATGACGCAGCAACACTGGGACGAGGTGTTCTCGTTCGAAAACCTGATCGCGCCGAAGTTCGAGCAATGAACTTTCGCCGGGCGGGGCGCCGCCCAATCAAAGGAGAAGAAAAATGACACTCGCCATCGTTCTGCAATTTCTCGTTGTTCTGGCGGCCATCTGGATGGGCGCGCGTTCCTCGGGCATCGGTTTGGGCCTGTGGGGCGCGGTCGGCCTGATGGTGCTGGTGGCCGGCTTCGGCATCAATCCGACGTCGCCGCCGATCGACGTCATGCTCATCATCCTGGCCGTCATCATGGCCGCGTCGGTGATGGAGGCCGCTGGCGGCATCGACTTCCTGGTGCGCATCGCCGAGCGCATCATCCGCGCCAACCCGAAATACGTGACCATCGTCGCGCCGCTGACGACGTGGACCTTCACCTTCGTGGCGGGCACCGGGCACATCGTCTATCCGCTGCTGCCGGTGATCTACGAGACCGCGCACCGCAGCGGCATCCGCCCCGAGCGCCCGATGGCGGTGGCGACCATCGCTTCGCAGCAGGCCATCACGGCCAGCCCGGTGGCCGCGGCCACGGCCGCGATGATCGGGCTGTTTGCTGAAAAGGGCATGACCCAATGGGGTCTGCCGCAGATCCTCATGGTCTGTGTACCGGCCACACTCACCGGCGTGGTGGCCGCGGCCATCGTTTCGATGTTCGTCGGCAAGGACCTCAAGGACGATCCGGAATACCAGGCGCGGCTGGCCGCCGGTCAGATCCCGGCGCCGCAAGCCGACACCAGCCGCACCCCGCTCAAACCCGGCGCGCGCCTGTCCGCGTTCATCTTCCTCGCCGGCGTCGCGCTGGTGGTGCTGTTCGGCTTCTTCCCCAGCCTGCGCCAGCTGCCTGGCGCGAAAAGCCCGCTGGCGATGCCAATCGTGATCGAGATCCTGATGATGTCGGTGGCCGCGATCATGCTGCTGGTGACCAAAGTGGCCGTCGACGAAGTGCCCAAGACGGCCACCCTGCGCGCGGGCGTGGTGGCGGTGATCGGCATCTTCGGCCTGGCCTGGCTGGGTGACAGCTTCATCGCCGCCAACAAGGATGTGATCGTGCCGGCCATCGGTGACTGGGCCAAGGTTGCGCCCTGGACCTTCGCCTTCGGCCTGTTCCTGGCGTCCGTGCTGCTGTATAGCCAGGCGGCCACCACCCGCGCGCTGATGCCGCTGGGCATTGCGCTGGGCATCCCGCCGCAGTTCCTGATCGCGATGTTCCCCTCGGTCAACGGCTACTTCTTCATTCCGACCTATGGCTCGCTGATTGCGGCCATCAACTTCGACCTGTCGGGCACGACGAAGATCGGCAAGTACGTGCTGAATCACTCGTTCATGATCCCTGGCCTGGTGGCGACCTCGGTGGCGGTGTTCACCGGGCTGGCCATCGCGCGCGTGATCTTCTGAGGTCTATGGCGCCGGCGGCGGGCGCTGCCAGGGCCAGCGTCCGCTGACCTCCAGCTCGAGCGCAAAGCTCAGCAGCGTGCGGATGGCCACAATCACGGCCAGCACGCCCAGGTTCTGCAGCGTGGGCTCGATTGCCACCGTGCCGATGATGTCGGCAATCACCAGAAACTCCAGCCCCAGCAGGATGGCCCGGCCCAGGTCGGCCCGCAGCGCGTGGTAAGCCTCCTGGTGCGGCGTGCGGCGCATCAGGCGTCGACCATAGGCCAGCGAGGCGACCAGCGCGCCGGCCAGCATCACCACCACGCCGGTGAGTTCCACCACCCGCGCGGCCGCAACAACAAAGTGCTCGTAGTCCATGGTTCGGCGATCCGTCAAACAGCGGCCATTATGGCGGCTGGGGCGCCGAAAGAACCGCGTCAGGCCGCGGCCACCAACGTCAGCAGCGTGATCTCCGACGGCGCACCGAAGCGTTTGGGTGGGCCCCAGTAGCCGGTGCCACGGCTGGTGTAGACCCACAGGTCCTGCAGCCGGTGCAGCCCGGCGGTGAAGGGCTGCTGAAAGCGCACGAACAGGTTCCAGGGCCAGAACTGTCCGCCATGGGTGTGGCCCGACAACTGCACGTCAAAGCCCGCCTCGCTGGCTTTTGCCGCGCTGCGCGGCTGGTGGGCCAGCAGCAGGCGCACGCCCGCGTCGGGCGGCGCACCGGCGATGGCGGCGTGCGGATCGCTGCGATGTGCCTCGTCGAAATGGTGCGCGCTCCAGTCGGTCACACCGGCCACCACCAAGGCCGCTGCCTGTCCGTCACCGTCGTGGTGCAGCACCACGTGTTCGTTCATCAGAACGGTCAGCCCCAGGCGGCGCAGCGCCTCGATCCAGGCGTGTGCGCCGGAGTAGTACTCGTGGTTGCCTGTCACAAAGAAAGTGCCATGGCGCGAGCGCAGCCCGGCCAGCGGCGCCACATGGGCGCCCAGCTGCGCCACCGAGCCGTCGACCAGGTCGCCGGTCACGGCCACCATGTCCGCACCCAGGCGGTTCACGGTGTCCACGATGCGTTGCAGGTAACCGTGGCGGATCGTGGGCCCGACGTGGACATCGCTGATCTGCGCCACGGTGAAGCCGTGCAGTGCCGGGGGCAGCCCGGCCACCGGCACCTCCACGGGCACGACGGCTGCCGTGCGCCGAGCGTTCAGAAAGCCCAGCGCGGTCACCAGCGTGGCCGCCAGCAGCACCGCAAGCGCGCTGGCATGCTGCAAAGGGGCGCCTTGCCAGGGTGCGGCGCCCTGGGTACCCGGCAGCACGCTGATCAGCGCGTCGGCCAGGCCGGCCAGCAGCCACACCGCGTCTCGCGCCAGTGTCAGCACGAACAGCGAGGAAAACAGCCCCATGCACAGCAGGCCGGCCCAGACCAGCGCGGGGCCAAGGTGTCGGTGGCGTCGGCGTGCCAGCAGCGCCGTTGGCGTCAGCCAGGCGGAGGCCGCCAGCAGCACGCCCAACGCCCAGGCCGGGTCGGCGGGCAGGGCCGGCAACAAGCGCCAGCCGACATAGGCATGCAGGAGCGCGGAAACCAGGAACAAGGGAGCCACAGCCGGGAGGCCTTTCAGGAATCGATGGCCGCGCAGACCTTCTGCGCGCACCCCGAGGGCTGAACGTGCGCCCGAAGGCGCCGGCTTCAAGGGGCGCGCGCCGATTCGCGCACCGACCGCCGCGAAGGGCTTGCCACAGACCCGCTGATGTTGATAATCCGCCCTTGATCTGTGTCAATTTGTATCACGGTCACCGCTCTCAACCCTGCCCTGGAGCCGCCCATGAAGCCTTTTCTGCCGACCCTTGCCCTTGGTGCCTTGCTCACGACCCTCGCCGGCCCCTCCCTGGCCCAGAAGCAGACCCCGCTGGAGCGCGGCAAGTACCTGATGGACAGCATCGTGGCCTGCGGCAACTGCCACCTGCAGCGGGGCGCGCAGGGCGAGCCGCTGTTTGACAAAGGGTTGTCGGGCGGCATGGTGTTCGACGAGCCGCCTTTCAAGGCCTATGCCGCCAACATCACGCCCGACGCGGCCACCGGCATCGGCAAATGGACCGACGCCCAGCTGGCCAAAGCCATCCGCGAAGGCGTGCGGCCGGACAAATCCATCATCGGCCCGCCGATGCCGATCGAGTTCTACCGGCACCTGTCCGACGCCGACCTGGCGGCCATCATCGCCTACCTGCGCGCCCAGCCCGCGGTGGCCAACGCCGTGCCGAAATCCAAATACAACATCCCCTCGCCGCCCAGCTACGGGCCCGCTGTGAAGAACGTCAAGGCGCCGCCGGCCACCGACAAGCTCAAGTACGGCGAATACCTGGCGCAGATCGGCCACTGCATGGAGTGCCACACCCCCCGTGACGACAAGGGCGCGCCGAAGACCAAGCAGCTCGGCGCTGGCGGCATGGCGTTCAAGGGCCCCTGGGGAGAAAGTGTCTCGCGCAACCTCACGCCGCATGAGAGCGGCCTGAAGAACTGGACCGACGCGCAGATCGCCAAGGCCATCCGCGAAGGGGTGGACCGCGACGGCAAGCCCTACAAGCCGCCGATGGCCTTTGCGTTCTACAAGAACATCAACGACGCCGACATGGCCGCGCTGATCGCCTACCTGCGATCGCTCAAGCCCCAGGCCTGGGCGGCAAAGTCCTGAGAGGCTGACCTCGATCAAACAGACGGCCGGCCAGGCCTTGCGTGGCTTTCTTTTCTGGCGCCGCTGGCGCATGATGGAAACGTGCCTGTGATGGGCACCTAGCAGTGTCTGTTTGGGTCATCCGATGCGAAATTGCTTCAATCCCCGCGCGGCGCGCCACCGCTTGTGGATCCTGGCGATGCCCCTCCTGCTGGTCCTTGTGGCCTGCACGCCTTCGCCGCCACCGCCTACCGCGTCCAGTGGCGCTGAAGGGCCGCAGGAACGCCATTTCACGGGCACCTGGTCCATCACCGGCAACCGGCAGACGCTCGACATGGGCCCCGATCACCGTGCCGAGATCTTCCGTCTGGGGGGCTCGTTGATGCTGGCCGGCGACCACCGGCCTGGCCTGGCTTTCCGCTCGGACATCATCGGCCTTCGCGACAACCAGACCGGCATGCAAGCCCGCAGCGTGTGGACCGACGAGCGCGGCGATCAGGTCTTCAGCGAGCTGCGTGGCGGCGCGGGCGGACCGGGCCATCCCATCGAGGGCCGCTTTGTCGGCGGCACCGGCCGCTACGCCGGCGTCAGCGGCCAATACACCTTCAAGTGGCGAGCCCTGGTGGAGTCGGAGGACGGCAGCGTGAGCGGGCGCGTGGTGGACCTTGAGGGTTGGGCGCGCATCGATGCGCCGGCCGAGACGCCGCCTTCAAGCCAGGGCGCCATAGGAGCACGGCCATGAATGCCACCCCATCCCGCTGGATCCCGGCCTTGAAAGGCCTGGCGCCGTTTGTGCTGGGCGTCGGCATCTGGCTCACGCCCATCCCCGAGGGGTTGACCCGCGAGGCCTGGCATCTGTTTGCCCTCTTCGCCGCCGCGATCTTCGCCGTCATCGTCAACGCCTATCCCTTGCTGACCTCGGCCCTGCTGGCGGGCTCGATTGCGGTGCTCAGCAACACGCTCGACCCGGCCAAGGCCTTCGCCGGCTTTGCCAACCCCAGCGTGCTGCTGGTGGTGGTGGCCTTTCTCGTCGCGCAGGCCGTGGTCAAGTGCGGGCTGGGCCAGCGCATCAGCTTGAAAGTCGTGTCGCTGTTCGGCAAGTCCACGCTGGGCCTGGCCTACAGCATCTTCATCACCGACGCGCTGATCGCCCCCGGCTTTCCGAGCAACACGGCGCGCGGCGGCGTGCTCTACCCCATCATCCTGGCGCTGTCGCAAAGCAGCGGCTCCGTGCCCGACGATGACGCCAAGCGGCGCCTGGGCGGCTACCTGATGTTCTGCGGCATGGCCAGCCTGGCCGTCTCGTCGGCACTGTGGCTCACCGCCACGTCGGCCAACCCGATCGGCGTGTCGCTCGCGGCCGAACACGGGCTGAAGGTCGATTTTGGCAAGTGGCTCCTGGTGGCGTCCGTCCCTGCGCTGGTGACCATCGCCCTGCTACCGCGCCTGATCTTCTGGATTTTTCCGCCCGGCGTCACCGACACGCCCGCGGCGCCCGCGGCGGCGCGCCAGCAGCTGCTCGAGATGGGCCCGCTGTCGCGCGACGAGTGGGTCACGGCCGTGACCTTTTCCCTCATGGTCGGCGCGTGGATCTTTGCTGGTGTCCTCAAGCTGAACCTCACCGCCGTGGCCATCGCTGGCCTGGGCACGCTGCTGGCGCTGCGCGTGCTCACGCTGGAGGATATCTACCTGCAGGGCAGCACGCTGGCCACCTTCCTGTGGCTGGCGGTGCTGTTCGCGCTAAGCGGGCAGCTCAACGAGCTCGGCTTCATGGGCTACGTGGGCCAGCGCCTGGCCTCGATGCTGGGCGGCATCTCGTGGCCGGTGGCGTATGTGGCGCTGCTCGGGCTGTACGTGCTGATGCACTACATGTTTGTCAGCCAGTCGGCACAGGTGCTGGCACTGCTGGGCGTGTTCCTCGATGTCGGCATCCAGGCCGGCGTGCCGCTGCCGCTGATGGGCTTTGCGCTGTTGTTTGCCAGCAGCTACTTCTCCACGCTCACGCCGCAGGGCGGCAGCCAGAACATTATCTTCGCCGCCAGCGGCTACCTGACGCAGCGCGAGCTGTACCGGCTGGGGCTGATCACCACGGTCTTTTGTACCGTGGTGTTCCTGGTGGTCGGCACGCCGTGGATTCTGTGGGTGGGGTGAGTCCCATCAAGTACGCAAGGCGATCGAACGCGTTGGCCAACGACGTATTGGCGCAAAGGTCTCAGGTCGTCTCCAGCCTGTCGACCCAACGGACAAGCGCGCTCTCCAGGGCAGGCAGGTCTTCAGCAATGGTCTTGAACAGGACCTCGTGTGCTACTTGTTCGTAGCCGTGCGCCAGAAGGTTCCTCAGGCCGATGATTCGACGCCAAGGAATATCAGGCATCGCCCCAGCGCGCACCTCACCGACCCGGAAAGCTGCCTCGCCGAGGTTGATGAACAGCTTCTCGACGGCCAGGCAAAGGATTCGGTTGCTGGCGAACTCGGTGGCCGTTTGCCCGGTCGCCAGCTGACGCAGCTCTCGCACAAACTGAAGCATGTCTGTCAGATGCGCAGGGGTGCGATCTACGGTCACTGATACAAGGTCCGAAGCTGCGGCTCGATCGCGCGGCGGCGATAGGGGTTGTTCAGCACCGATGGAAACGCCAGATCGATCTTGCGGCCATTGAAGGCAGCAGAAAGCTCGTCCTGCATGTCCACCAACCCGAAACCGCTGGGCGCTTCGCCGGGGATGAATTCCACCAGCAGGTCCACGTCGCTGTCGGCCCGCTCGGCCCCCACTGCAGCCGAACCAAAAAGCTGCAGGCTGCGCACGTGGTAACGCCTGCAGATGTCGGCGATGCGCGAAAACTGGGCTGGCGCGATGTGCATGACGGTGATTATGCGGGGAACGCTTGCCTGCAATCAACGACCGGAACATCCTGTGCCGCGCTCGTAGGGCAAACCTGTTTTGATAGCAACAAGTGACCATTCGATGATGTACTTTGGGGAAACTTGTCCGGAATGGGGGGCTGGCGCCTGCCGGCCAGGTGATTCCAGTGGCACGGCAAGCCTGGGCGTGCGCCAGCGCACGCACACGAATGTTGTATCTGTGCTACATTCCCGCATCGCTTTTGGCGACTGGCCGCCTCGCCGCAATCCGCAGTGAGGCCACAACCCCCGGCAGAGGGGCCGCCAGTCCAGCCCTTCAAATGCGAGCCGGCTGGCTTCTCTCACGACGCAGCGGCTCTTCTCCCTTCTGATCACGTGGCCCCTGCTGTGGCGCGTGCCCTGGTCCCGGCCTTCGCAGGCTCGCCAGGTGGTTCAGGCGGGCACCCCGGCGCTTTGGGCTGCCAACGACCCCGCTTTCGGGCGCTTTTCCTTTCTGTTCGGCCCGGTGCCCTCGTGCGCCCGGCCCTGCGCCCTGGACCTTTCTTATCAATGATTCATAACTACAACGACATGACGACTTCCACTTCGAACCCTTCCACATCGCCCATCACCATGGGCAAATACCGCATCGCCGCCTGCCCCCGTCCGCTGGACTGCGGGCGCTTTGCCGCTCAGGTGTCGATCGCCAGCGGCAGCGGCCGCGGCACCACCGACCGCGTGATGCGCTTTCACGACCTCTTCCTCACGCACGAAGCGGCGGCCCACTATGCGCTGGCGCAGGGCATCGTCTGGGTGCATGAGACCACCCGCACGCAATGAAGCTTTCCCCGAACTCCCCTACCGAAAGAACCCCGCCATGGCCAAGGAAGAACTGATCGAGATGATGGGCATCGCCAACGAGGTGCTGCCTGACTCGCGCTACCGCGTGACCCTGGACAACGGCCATCAACTGATCGCCTACGCCGGCGGCAAGATGCGCAAGAACCACATCCGCATCCTCGCGGGCGACCGCGTCTCGCTGGAGCTCTCGCCTTACGACCTGAGCAAGGGCCGCATCACCTTCCGCCACATCGAGGGCCGCGGCCCGATGGTGCGCCGCACGCGCTGAACCCATCGCGCGCGCCGGCGACGCCGGGGTGCCACAATCCGCGCCATGAACACCTTCAAGAGCAAGGGCGTGGTGATCACCGGGGCCGCCTCCGGCATCGGTGAGGCACTGGCGCGAAACCTGGCCGCGCAAGGCGCTCGGCTGCTGCTGGCCGACGTGGACACCGGGCGGCTCGACGCCGTGGTCGCCGAGCTGCGTGCCGGCGGCGCCGACTGCCTGGCGCAGCCCTGCGATGTGGCCGATGTCGCAGCCGTGCAGGCGTTGGCCGACACCGCGTTGCAGGCCTGGGGCGGGGCCGACGTGCTCATCAACAACGCTGGCGTGGGCCTGGTGGCCCCGGTGCACAGCCTGGATCTGGCCGATGCGCACTGGCTCATGAACATCAACTTCTGGGGCGTGGTGCACGGCAGCCGCGCCTTCACGCCGCAACTGCAGGCTCGCCCCGGCAGCGTGATCGTGAACATCTCCAGCATCTTCGCCATGGTGTCGATGCCCACCCAATCCATCTACAACGCCAGCAAGGCCGCGGTGCGCGGTTTCTCCGACGCGCTGCGCGAGGAGCTGCGCGCCAGTGGCGTGCGGGTGCTGTGCGTGCACCCCGGCGGCATCCAGACCCGCATTGCGCAGCAGGCGCGCCTGGGCGATATTTCCGCCGTGGCCGACACGCCGCAGGCGCTGCATGCGCAGTTCGACCAGGCCGCGCGCACCACCGCGCCGCAGGCCGCGCTGGCCATCGGGCAGGCGCTGCAAAGCGGGCGCACGCGGCTGCTGATCGGTGCGGATGCAAAACTGGGAGACCTGCTGTACCGCCTCTGGCCCACGCGGGTTGCGCCCTGGCTGTCGGCCCTGGCGCGGCGCAAGCGCCAGGCCGGCGCCTGAGGCCATTTCAGTTCCTGAACCCTCGCGACCGAACACCGCATGTCTCCCGCCAATGACCTGAACCCGGCTTTTCGACCCCGTTGGACCGGCGTGCTGACGCTGTACCTGCTCGCCATCACAATCGGTGCCGCCTCGGCCTGGCTGGCGGTGCGCAGCCAGCTCGACTCGGGCGGGGTGTCGGCTGGTGTCTGGCGCACAAGCACACTGGCGGGCAGCACCGACGCCGACCTCTACACCCGCGCGGTGATCGCCGTGGGTGCGCTGTTGGCGCTCAACCGGGACGAGACGATGTACTACGTCGCCACCACGGACAGCGCGGGCCAGGTGCTGCGCTCGCGCTGCCGCTACCGCATCAGCGGAGCGGCCCCGGCCGCGCGCTGGTGGAGCGTGACGGCCTACGCCGAAGACCGCTTCCTGTTTCCGAACGCCGAACGGCGTTACAGCATCAACGGCGGCTCGGCTCCGCTGGATGGGCGCGGGCATTTCGCCTTCGAGACCGGCCCGACGGCGCCCGCGGGAGCGGCGCCAGCCGCGCCGTGGCTGCCGACACCCGGCGACCGGGGCCTGAGCTTCACGCTGCGCCTGTACAACCCGGCCGCGGGCCTGTCCGCGGCGCCAGCCTCGCTGGCCGCGCCCACGATCGAGCGACTGGGGAGCTGCGAATGAACCTCCTTCGTTACCTGCGGATCCGCAACCCCTGGTATTGCCGGCTGGAGGTTCTGGCCGCCGTGGCGCTGCTCACCCATGTGCTGGTGGTCTGGGCCATTCCCTATGTCATCATGGCGGCGCTGTCGGCCTCGCGCCCGGCCGAAGAACGCGGCACCGGGCCGCTGCTTCCGCCCATGACCGACGCCACCTCCCGGCGCGTGGTCATGCCCAGCCCCGACCTGCTGTACGCCTTGTGCCCCTTCGATGTGCGGCAGCAGCCGTTTCGCATCCAGGCCGACCCGCATCCGCCCGGCTACTGGTCGATTGCCTTGTACGCGGCCAACTCCGACAATTTCTTCGTGCTCAACGACCGCCAGGCCGCCGGCGCGCCGGTGGATCTGGTGCTGGTCGGCCCCGAGACGGGCAAGGCGAGCGCGCTGCCGGCCGGTGCGAAAGTGGTCACCGCCCCCAGCGGACGCGGCCTGCTGCTGATGCGCGTGCTGGTGGGCGACTACGCCGCCGAGCGCGAGGCGGTGGAGGCCGCCCGTCGCAGCCTGCGCTGCACACCGCTGGGCTGAGGTCCGCGGGCCGCGCGCCCGTTGACGGGCCCAGCCTCTCAGGCTGCCGTGTGCGGGTTGGCGTGGCTGCGCCGCAGTTGCACCGCCGCCGCCAGTCCCTGCAGCACCGGCACCGTCTGCGCCAGGCTGATGCAGGCGTCGGTTACCGACACGCCGCGTTTCAACGGCTGGCCCGGCACGATGTCCTGGCGGCCCTCTTCCAGGTGGCTTTCGATCATCAGCCCGGTGATGCGCCGGTCGCCGGCGGCAATCTCGGCGGCCACCTCAGCCGCTACGTTGATCTGGCGCTGGTGCTGCTTGCTGCTGTTGGCGTGCGAGACATCGATCATCACCTGCTCACGCAGGCCGGCGGCCTTCAGCAGGCTGCAGGCGGCGTCCACGTCGGCGCGCGCATAGTTGGGCGCCTTGCCGCCGCGCAGGATGACGTGGCAGTCGTCGTTGCCGCGGGTCTCGAAGATCGCTGCCTGGCCCATCTTGGTCATGCCCATGAAGGCATGGCTGGCCTGCGCGGCCTGGATGGCGTCGCAGGCGACCTTCACGCCGCCGTCGGTGCCGTTCTTGAAGCCCACTGGGCAGGAGAGGCCGCTGGCCAGCTGGCGGTGGCTCTGGCTCTCGGTGGTGCGCGCGCCGATGGCGCCCCAGCTCACCAGGTCGCTGATGAACTGCGGGGAGAGCAGGTCCAGGAATTCGGTGCCCACCGGCAGGCCGACTTCCAGCACGTCCAGCAAGAGCTTGCGCGCCAGCTCCAGCCCTTCGTTGATGGCAAAACTGCCGTCCAGGTGCGGGTCGTTGATGTAGCCCTTCCAGCCCACGGTGGTGCGGGGCTTCTCGAAGTACACGCGCATCACGATCAGCAGGTCGTCCTGCAGCGCGTCGGCCTGCTCTTTCAGCGCGCGGGCGTATTCCATCGCCTGGTCGTGGTCGTGGATGGAGCACGGCCCCACCACCACGATCAGCCGGTCGTCGGCGCCGTGCAGCACGCGCGAGAGCGCGGCGCGGCTGCGTTCCACCAGCGCCTGCGCCTCGGGCGGCGTGGGCAGCCATTCGTTCAGCAGGGCCGGGTTGATGAGCGGGCGCACCGCGCCGATGCGCGTGTCGTCGATGCGGGTGGTGTCGTGGGTGGAAGGCGGCGTCGCCGTGGCGTGGACATGGGTGTTCATGGTCGGATTATCGGTCTTTTTGGCATCATCCCAGCGTCGAATGGTCGTATTGAGCTATGAATTCAGGAGTATTTACGGTGGGAACGCCAGGCGGCCGCGCGCCTTTAGGAGGCCGGTTTTGTCGATTTTTCTTGAGCTAATCGGGGTCGGTCTTGACCTCGTCAATGAATAATTTCACCAGTCCCCTTTTTCAATCGGAACGATCATGAAATCAGTTGTCGGCATCAGCCTGGGCGCGGCCGCCCAGGACTTCGCGTTCACGGCCACCTTCCTCGGAGAAAAGCTTCACGTACAGCGCCTGGGCACGGACGGCAGCACCGCCCGCGCGGTGGCCCTGGTTCGCCAGTGGGACAGCAAAGCCGACGCCATCGGCCTGGGTGTGCTGAAGGACCGCTACCGTGCGGGCTCGCACCGCTTCGTCGAGAAAGACAGCGCCAAGCTGAAGGCGGTGGCCAAACAGGCACTCACCACCATCGGCGGGCGGCTCAGCGACATCCTGCAGGAATGGTCGGTTCGCCACGCTCAGATTCAGCTCGGCAACTACTTCAACAACGCACGCGTGGTGTTCCTGTCGGGCATGACGAACTACAAGCTGGCGATGTCGATGGCCGAGTACACCGACAACGTGATGTTCGCCGACCCGCTGCTGCAGCTCGGCGTGCCCAAGTTCCTGACCTCCATCGAGGCGCTTCAGCTCTACAGCACCGGCGCGCACTATGTGAAGGACTGGTCGCTTCCGGTCGACCTGGCTACCGGCCCGATCAAGGAGTGGACCCGCTTCGTGTTGCGCAAGGCGGTGCAGAAGGCCACGGTGCTCGTGGCGGCGCCGCATGAGCTCGACCAGTTCGGGCTGGAGGAGCTGGCCGGCAAGACCATCATCTCCACCACTGTTAACGACGAGCGCATCGCCCAGCTCAAGGACAAGGGCGTGCATATGGTGATCGACGCCGCGCCCGTGCTGTTCGGTCACGTGCTGAGCCCCAGCCTGCTCGACGCGATGATCGTCGCGGCCACCGGCAAGTTCCCGCAGGAGATCCTGGAAGACGACTACCTCGAAATCATCACCAGCCTGGGCCTGGAGCCGCGCATCATCTATCCCAACGGCTTCAAGCGTGTGAACCGTTTTGCTTTCGTGATCCATCCGCTGTCGCAGGAGTATTTCAAGAAGGTCAAGCCGATCGAGCTGCTGTCGCACGTCTCGCCGCCGATGTTCATGAACTCGCTGGAAAAGATCATGGCCTACGCGCCGCCCTTCGTGTATTCGAAGGTCACCGGCATCCAGTCGCCCACCGGCGTGGAGACCGAGGGCTGGCTGATCTCGGTCGGCGGCACGCCGCGCGAGATCATGGCCCACAGCCCCGAGTTCACCTACCGCCGCCTGCTCGACGCAGCCGCGATGGCCAGGCGCCTGGGCGCGCAGATCATGGGCCTGGGCGCGTTCACCAAGGTGGTCGGCGACGCCGGCCTGACCGTGGCCAAGCGCGCACCGCTGCCCATCACCACCGGCAACAGCTACAGCGCTTCGGGCGCGCTGTGGGCCGCGCACGACGCGCTCTTGCGCATGCGCCTGCTGCCCCCGCCCAAGGGCAAGGAGCGCGTCAAGTTCAAGGCCATGATCGTCGGCGCCACGGGCGCCATCGGCTCGGTCTGCGCGCGCCTGATGGCCAAGGCGGCCGAAGAGGTCTACATGGTCTCGCCCGAGACGGCCAAGCTGCTGGCGCTCAAGGAATCCATCCTCAAGGAGTCGCCCGGCGCCAAGCTGTTCCTGTCCGCCCAGGCCGACAAGGACATCGCCGACATGGACATGATCGTCACCGCCACCTCCGGCGCCGGCAAGAAGGTGCTGGACATCATGAAGGTCAAGCCCGGCTGCGTGATCACCGATGTGGCGCGCCCGCTGGACCTGCCGGCCGAGGAAGTCGCCAAGCGCCCCGACGTGCTGGTGATCGAATCCGGCGAGATCCAGCTGCCCGGCAACGTGGAGATGAAGAACATCGGCCTGCCCAAGGGCGTGGCCTACGCCTGCCTGGCCGAGACCATCGTGCTGGCGCTCGAAGGCCGCTTCGAGAACTTCACCGTCGGCCGTGCCATCGAATGGGAAAAAGTGCGCGAGATCTACAAGCTCGGCATCAAGCACGGCATGAAGCTGGCCGAAATCTCCGGCGTGAACGGCCCGTTCAGCGACGAAGACATCGAGCGCGTGCGTGAGCTGGCACTGGTGGCCCGGGCGAAGCAGATGCAGGCACCTGCGCGCAAGCCCGCGCGGCGAGCCGCCCCCGCGAAAAAGGCCGCGCCCGCCAAAGCCGCGTCCAGGCGCACGCGCGCCAAGGCCGCCCCTGTGGCCGCCTGAAGCCGGGCCCGGTGGCAGGCCGGGACGCTTGATCCGATAATCGCGGGATTGTCGGATCGTTGTCCCCCACCTTTTCGGAAGCTTGCCATGTATTCAGTTGCCATCAGCAGCACCGGGCTGTTCGTCCCGCCGCACGTCATCACCAACGAAGAACTGGTGGTTGCGTTCAACACCTTCGCGGAGCAGGAAAACACCGCCCACGCGGCCGAGATCGCCGCCGGCACGCGCGCTGCGATCCCGATGTCCAGCGTCGAGTTCATCGAAAAAGCCTCGGGCATCAAGCGCCGCTACGTGATGGAAAAAGAGGGTGTGCTGGACCCCAAGCGCATGCGCCCGCGCTTCACCCCGCGCCCGGACACCGAGATTTCCATGATGGCCGAGATCGCCGTGGCGGCGGCCAAACAGGCGCTGGGGCGCGCCGGCAAAACCGCCGCCGACGTGGACGGCGTGATCTGCGCCAGCGCCAACATGCAGCGCGCCTACCCGGCCATGGCGGTCGAGATCCAGACCGCGCTGGGCATTCAGGGCTTCGGCTTCGACATGAACGTGGCCTGTTCCTCGGCCACCTTCGGCATCGAGATGGCGGTCAACGCCGTGAAGTCCGGCGCGGCCCGCGCGGTGCTGGTGGTCGACCCCGAGATCACCTCCGCCCACCTGGCCTGGAAAGACCGCGACTGTCACTTCATCTTCGGCGACGTCTGCACCGCCATCCTGGTCGAGCGGCTGGAGAACGCGCCCCCCGGCGCCTTCGAGGTGCTGGGCACGCGCCTGCTCACCACCTTCTCCAACGCGATCCGCAACAACGCCGGCTTCATGTCACGCGCCGAAGACCGCGACCCTGACGACCGCGACCAGCTCTTCTACCAGGAAGGCCGCCGGGTCTTCAAGGAAGTCTGCCCGTTGGCCGCGCAGCACATGACCAGCCACCTGGCCGACCTGGGCTTCACGACCGAGCAGGTGCGCCGCTTCTGGCTGCACCAGGCCAACCTGTCGATGAACCAGTTCATCGTGCGCAAGATGCTGGGCCGCGACGCCACGCCCGAAGAGGCGCCGGTGATCTTGGACGAATTCGCCAACACCGCCTCGGCCGGCTCCATCATCGCCTTCCACCGCCACAACGCGGACTTCAAGGCCGGCGACCTGGGCGTGATCTGCTCCTTCGGCGCGGGCTACTCCATCGGCAGCGTCGTGGTGCGCCGTACCTGAGCGCGCTCCCCCGACTGCACCCCCGTCCTCACGCCTCGCAGAGGTACTCGCTGAGCCGCTTCGGCACGGCCGCGCGCGGCCAGGTCTGCAGCGCCCGCAGCAGCGCGTGCGTGGGTTCGGGCACCGCATAACGTTCCCGCAGATCGGCCTGGATGCGCGCCAGCAGCGCGGCGGCCATCTCGGCATCGGCCAGCGCCCGGTGCGCCTGCCCGGTGCGCGGCAGGCGGTGGAAATCCGCCAGCGCGCCCAGTCGGTGGCTGGGTGCCTGCGGGTACAGCCGGCGCGACAGCAACACGGTGCAGGCAAAAGGCTGCGGCGCGTCCAGCCCGGCGCGGGCCAGCTCCTCCACCCAGAACTTGCGGTCAAACGCCGCGTTGTGCGCCACCATGGGCACCTCACCCACAAAGCGGCCGGCCTCGGCCATCACCTGTGCGGCCGGCGGCGCGTTGGCCACCATCGCGTTGGTGATGCCGGTGAGCTGCGTGATGAACGAGGGGATGCGCACCCCTGCGTTCATCAGGCTCTGGAACCGGTCCACCACGCGGCCACCTTCCATCATCACGATCGCCACCTCGGTGGCCCGGTCGCCCATCGCGGGCGAGATGCCGGTGGTCTCGAAGTCGATGACGGCGATGCGGGTCATGCAGGCCGCCGCGCCGGGCCGCCCCAAGCAAGGCCAGCCCCTTCGGGGGGCAGCGAAACACACGCAGTGGTGAGCGTGGGGGCTCGCATCGCTCAGCCGCCGAATGGCCGCACGCCGATCAGCAGCACATGCAGCCAGAGCGTGAACACCACCCAGGCCACGGTGCCGACGACGAGGGTGATGACCGTGGCGCTGGCGGTGCCTGGCGCATACACGGTGCCGGCGGCGCGATCGCGCGCACGGGCGGCGCGAAAGCTCAGCGCGGCCCAGAGCAGGAACGATCCGAACAGCACCACGTCGGCCAGGTTGCCGTTGGCCAGCAGATGGGCGAAGGCCCAGACCTTCACGCCCAGCACCATCGGGTGGTGCAGCCGGGCCTTGATGCCGTTGCGCGGCACATAGGGCGCCGTCAGCAGGATGAATGCGACCAGCGTCAGCAGCGCGGCGACGTGCCGTGTGGCCACCGGCGGCACCCACAGCACCACCGGCTGCTGGCGCGCCAGGCCGTAGCCCCAGACCACCAGAACCAGACCGACGATGGAGAGCACGGAATACAGGCCCTTCCAGGCCCCCTCGCCGCGCTGCGCCAGCACCTGCGTGCGCCAGTCATCGGCCACGATGCGCACCGAGTGCACGCCCAGAAACAGAACCAGACCCAGAATCAGCACGCCCATGTCGGAACCCCCGTTGAATGCGAGCACCGATTATGGTTTGAAGCCGTAGCCAATGCGGTAGTAGTAGGTATCGATGCGGCGCTGGTTGCCGGCGGGCGCCGTGTTGCCCAGCGCCAGCGGGTGGATCGCCTCGTCCAGCGCCGTGAAATTCGCGGCGAGTTTGCCGGTGGCCAGATCCTCGCGCTCGCGCGCCACCAGGATCATTGGCCGGCCCGCCAGGCTGGCCGGCGGATGCCAGTAGGTGAACATCAGCGCGTTGCCGTTGAAAGTCTCCAGCGAGGTCGCCTGCAGCGCGGCCTGCCCTGGCGCCACAAAGGGCGCCGCGCCGTAAAAGCCGATCTGGCTGGCCGTGTTGTATTTGTCCAGGCCCACCACCACCGGTGCCAGGCCGGTGGCCTGCTGCAGCCGCGCCTGCACCGCCTGCAGCTCGGCCGTGGCCTGCTGCCAGCCCATGAAGCGGGCAAAAGCCCCGGTGTAGGGCAGGCCCGGAACGCCCAGCACCAGGTGGTAGCTGGCCGCCGAATACGCCACCAGCAGCAGCCCGACGATGGGGCCCGCCGCCCTGCGCAGCGCGGTGCCGAGCCACGGGCGCGCGAGCGTGTGCGCGTGCACGATGGCCCACCCCAGCATCGGCAGCGTGGCCAGCCAGATCGGGCCGGTCCAGTTCAGGCGCGGCTCGTGCTTCAGCGCGCTCCAGGCAAACACCGCCAGTGGCACGCCGCTGACGCAGGCCACGAACAGGCGGTTGCGCGCCTCGGCGTGGGCGGGCTGCGCAGCGGGCTCGGCCGCCCAGCGCCGCGCCCACAGCAGCGGCAGCACCAGCAGGGGCAACGGCGTGGCCACCAGCAGGATGTTCTGCAGCATCACATGGAGCTGAAAGCGCGCCGGCTCCACAAAGCGCTCGCCGCCCTGGAAGCGGAACGACACCCAGTCGTGCGAGTAATTCCACCCCACCACCGGCGCAAACAGCAGCGCCGCCAGCAGCACCGCCGCGTAGGGCTGCGGGCGCAAAAACCAGGCGCGCGCACGCGCATCCAGCAGGCAGAACAACAGCGCCGCCGGCCCCAGCAGCGCGATCGTGTACTTCGACAGCATGCCCGCGCCCAGCGCCACGCCCACGCCCACCCAGGCCCGCGCCTCACCGCCGACCAGTGCGCGGTGCAAAAAGTACAACGCTGCCGCCCAGGCTGCGGCCAGCGGGGCGTCGGGCGTGATCAGCAGCCCGGCCACGAAGAAGGCATACGGCAACGTCACCGACAGCGCCGCCGCCATCCAGGCACCGGCCGGGTCTACCAGCCGGCGCGCCAGCCGCCAGACGAACACCGCCACCACCACGCCGCAGGCCAGCGCCGGCAGGCGCACCACGGCCTCGCCGTGGCCGAACAGCGCCTCTGCCAGCGCGATCAGCCAGGCCACCATCGGCGGGTGGTCCAGGTAGCCGAAATCCGGGCGGGCGGCGTAGTTCCAGTAATAGGCTTCCTCGGGCAGCAGCGGAAACACCTTCAGATAGGCCAGGTGCAGCAGTGCGATGGCCAGCAGCAGCGTGCCGGCGGCCCCTGGCATGCGCAGGCCCGACGGCGCCGCCGCGAGGCGCATCAGGATGCGCCACTCGCCCGCCGCGCGCAGGCCCCAGGCCAGCGCCAGCCCCAGCGTCACGGCCAGCCAGGCCGGCAGCCCCCAGGCCAGCGCACTGGCCAGCACCCCGCCGCGCAGGCCCAGCGCCAGCACCCCCGCCACCACCTGCCAGCCCGCGCGCGAGGCCCGGGGCAGCGCCGCAGCCGGCCCACCCCGGCCCGCCCAAGTGGCCAGCAGCAGCCAGAGTAGCGAGCCCGCCAGCCAGCCGGCGATGTGGGCCCCGCCCTGCGTCCAGCCCTGGGCCAGCAGCGCCAGCGTCAGCGCGCCATCCACCGCCGCGCCCAGCGCCATGGCCGCCACCGCGCTGCGCGACAGGCGCGCGGGGGCGGCGACAGAGGGTGGGCTGGGCAGGTTCATGGCGGTTCAGCGGGCAAAGAGGCGGCTTGCCGGCAGGCTTGATTGTCGGGGCGGTGTGCAGCCGGCTGGCGGGCGATTGACAAGAGGGCCATGCTGAACTTCACAATTCATAGCGCCTTGTGACCATTTGACGCTGGGAAGAGCCCATTTTGACTCAAAAATCACCTGAAATCCCCCCTCGGGGCGATGCCCGCCGCTTCATGCCCTGCCCAGGCCCTTCAGCGGCCCAGCGCCTTCGCCCCATAGGCGCACCAGCCCGGCCGCGGGCTCTTGGTCTGCGGGTGCAGGCGGCAGGTGTCGGGGCGCTGGTCGTACACCGTGCAGCGGCGCGTGGCCGCGTCCAGAAAGTGGCAGTCGCCGCCGGCGCGCCGGGCGATGGTGAAGATGGCGTGCTTGTGGTTGAAGTGCTCGATCAGCCGCGCCTTCTGCAGCCGTTTGGCAATGCGCCCGGCATCCTCGTGCTCAGCCTCGAAGGCATCCACCAGGCCCAGGCGCACCAAATCCGGCAGGCGCACCTCCAGCGGCATGGTGCAGCAGTTGGCCTGGCAGCTGTCGCACAAGCTGGCGCGGTATCGCGTCCAGGTGCCGGGGTTGTCGACATCGACGATGCGGATGGACGAGCGCATGGGGTGGCGGTTCAGAGCGCCAGGTGCAGGCGCAGCGCGGCGTCCAGCGCCTGCGCATCAGCGGGCTGCAGCTGCCCGGCGGCGCGGGCGTTCAACCGCGCCTTGTCGAGCGTGCGGACCTGCTGGGCCATGGCCTTGCTGTCTTTGGTGAGGCCGGTGCGGGCAGCGGGCAGCAGCACCTCAAACGGAAACACCCGCGCCACGTTCGACGTCAGCGGCACCACGGTGACCACCGACGACGCGCGGTTGGCCGCGTTGTTGCTCACCACCACCACCGGGCGGGTTTTCTGCACCTCGGCGCCGACGGTCGGGTCGAGCGCGGCGAAATAGATCTCACCACGCCTCATGCGCCAGCCCGTCGTTCCAGGTGCCCTGCGCCTCGCGGGCCAGGGCGGCGTCCTGCTCGGCACTGGCGGCGTAGGCGGCGGCCAGCTCCGCCTCGGCCTCGCGCTCGGCCAGCAGGCGCAGCGCGGCCTCCAGCACGGACGAGCGGCTCTTCAGCCCGTGGCGCTGCTGGTAGGTGGTCAGGAAGGCCACCAGCGGGGGTTCCAGGGATACCGAAAGCTTCATGGAGTCATACCTCTGGGCGACATTTTAGCTACCCGTGAGGAAAAATGTGCCTACCAGTGCCTCGCCCACAATCAGTGCTCTGACTCACCGCATCCACCCCATGCAAGGCATCCGCCGCCGAATCGTCTTCGTCACGCTCTACGAGCTGATCGCCATCGTCGCCACCAGCGCCGGCCTGGCCGCGTTTTCCGACAGCGGCTTGCAGCGCGCCGGCGTGGCGGCGGTGGTGTCGTCGGCGGTGGCGGTGGTGTGGAACGTGGTGTTCAACACCCTGTTCGAGCGCTGGGAGGCGCGCCAGACCGTGCGCGGGCGCAGCCTGGCCCGGCGCGCGGCACACGCCATCGGCTTCGAGGGCGGACTGGTGGTCACGCTGGTGCCCTTTTTCGCGTGGTGGCTGGACATCACGCTGTGGCAGGCCTTTGTGCTCGACCTGGGCCTGCTGCTGTTCTTCCTGGTCTACACCTTCGTCTTCAACTGGACCTTCGACCGCATCTTCGGCCTGCCGGCGTCGGCGCTGCCGGTGGGGGAGCGCTGAGGCGACCCCCTGGGATCCGTCCGCCCCTCCCCCGCCAACCCGCACCACCACCAAGGACACCCGTGCGCCGGCATCATCGCGCCATGCCTGAGACCACCTTCCACATCCCCAGCCTCACTGACCAGGACGCCGCCGACGCCGTGATGTTCGTGCTGCACGACCTGCCCTGCATCCACCAGGCCGACGTCAACCTGCCCGAGCGCAGCGCCTGGGTGAGCCACAGCGGCATGATCGCCGCCGAAGACATCGCCACCGCCCTGGCCGA
Organism: Candidatus Skiveiella danica; assembly: GCF_022705245.1. NCBI lineage: Bacteria > Pseudomonadati > Pseudomonadota > Betaproteobacteria > Burkholderiales > Comamonadaceae > Candidatus Skiveiella > Candidatus Skiveiella danica. The sequence continues at coordinate 191,618 of NZ_JAKJEW010000002.1, forward strand.
CGCCGGCTTTGATGCGCAGGTGCGGCAAACGGGCTGATCTGGCGCCCACGATGCCCGCCGATTTGCTATCGCAGCGATAGCAAACTATGACCATTTAACGCTGGGAAGAGGCCAGTTTCTCTCATGCTTACCAATTTGAACGCCGCCCGGCACCCTATCTTCTCCGTTGGCAGACGTCTTGTCACCCCAGGCTATGCCCTGGGTCACAAAAGCGATTCTGCCGCCTACGCTGAGGCTCCATTTCACCAAGGAGCCCAACATGCAAATCACCCACGAAACGCAAGCCGAAGCCGCCAACTCGGCGTTACCGCAATACGGCAGCAAGCCCAAGAAGCCGGGTCTGTACCTCGGACTGTTCCACGGCCGGCACCTTCCGAGTGAGCAGATGAACGACTGGGGCTTCAATGGCCCAACAATCGGGCCACTACGGTGGTGCCACACCACCTATGCTTTCGACATCAAGATCGAATTTGAAGATGCCGCGGACGCCTTGGAGTACTTCGGCGTCGCGCAGGAGCAGTTTGTAATTGCGGTGAATGACGATTTATTGGTCTTCGGCGGTATGTACTACGGAGACTGGACGGTCTACTACGTCAAATCAGACGACTGCGAACGACCTGCAGATACGTTTCGAGAAACACGGCGGGTGAATGATTTACTTGCCCACCGCAAGCACATCATTTGATCAAAGAACGGCGAACCCGATGCTTTTCATATATTCAAAAGTCGGGTCATAGTGCGCGCTGGCACGTGTCGGGTCATTGGCATCGCCTTCCGGAATCACGACCACCATGCCTTGACGGGCCCGCGTGAGCAGCACGCGGTAGGCGTTCTTCAAATAGACCTGACGTTCTGCTTTTCGGATGTGCTGCCAGCGATCGCCAACGAACGAAAAATGCTGCCATTCAGTGTGGGCGTAGCGAAAGTCTCCGTCCCACACAACACATGCCCAGTCCACTTCCAAACCCTGAACGTGAAACTCGGTCGCGACGTCCTCAAGGTAGTACGACGATCGAACGTCTTCTTTGCCGTCAAGGAACCAGTGAATCGGGTCCATGGGGGACTTCACATCAATGGCATGGGGCTTTAGCCGCTGCGCTTGGGACGAGACGATCATCCCGAACCGCTCAGTGCCTCTGGCCTGCATCTTGAGCCAAGCCTTGGCGCGGCCCAAATCGCGCGTAATCACGAAAGGATATCGGGTGATTAGTTCCGCGAGAACGTCTCGGGCCTCGTTGACATTGAGGTCAAGAATATGTTTGACCAACGCTGAGACGTGTTCCGCGCGAAAGGAACGCATGGACACACCAAGATGCAGATCCGAGTTGAAATTTACGTTCGGTCGCTCCTTCAGCTTTTCGAGCACGCGGCCAGCCCCATATTCCTCTTCATGCAATCGCGGTGAAATGTGAATGTGCCAGTCAGGGAAAGACTTCTGCAGCGCTTGAACCCATTCTTCGATGCCTGCCTCACCCGTGTTGATTTCTTGGCCGCCACCGACCAGACAAATGACTACAGCCCAATCTTGATGTCGGTCGAGACACGAGATCAAGAACTCCGGCTCGGACTGATTAAATCCGTGGCGCTGCTTTTTACGAAGCATGAACGCTGCGGTCTGTTCAAGATTCCAAGCGCGTTGTGCCTCGTCAAAAATCGCAACGTGTTCGATTGGCGGGTGGGTCAAGTCGATCAGACATTCGTCACGGAAGTGATGGACGTTTTGAATGAAGAGCTTGACTTCACTCATCGCCTCACCTTTTTTCTGCTTTCTCCCGGCCTCCGCTTCGCGGCGAACCTTGTCGCGCGCAAGTGCTTCTCTCAAGATCGCCACCAGCGGTCCATTTCCAGAAAGAAACACGGAATGAAGGGCGCTGTCCTTGTCGGTGTGCTGCGTGGCAATATCAAGTCCGACCAAGGTCTTTCCGGCGCCGGGGACGCCGGTGACCAGGCAGATTGATTTGACCGAATGTTCACGAGATGAAGCAATGATTCCGGAAATAGCTGAAGACGTGCGACTCAAGTTGATCGCTGAGGCATCGCTGCGAGAGATGTCGGTGACGGAGTGACCACCGTAGAGAGCCATCGCCGCCTCGACGATGGTGGGCGTCGGGTGGTAGCCGCCAGCCTCCCAAATTTCAGCGTCTATCCGTGGGCCGTCGCAAAAACGTAAGACCGTTTCCAAGACGTCTTTGAGTTGCCGGGTTGAGGCGTTGATGGGAAGCAACACACCGTCGTTTTGGGCTGTTGTCGCAACCAGAAAATTCTGTTCTGGTGCTTGCGTTGGGAGCAGGACGGGCGCCAGCGTCTTGTCGTGGGTCGTTTCGTGAAAATTCTTCAGATCGACCGCGTAATCCCAAACCTGGTCTCGCGCGGACGACAGGAATTCCTTTTCACCGACCTTGAATTCCAATATGAAGATGACATGGTCCAGCAACACCACAACGTCAATCCGCTTGCCGAGGCGGGGAACTGCATATTCAAAGTAAACCTTGCCGCGGCCACCGTAGGTGCTCAACGAATCTTTTAGCAGCGCGATCTGCTCAAGCCATGCAGTTCGTTGCGTCTCTTCCACCGCGAAGGCGCTACTTCGAACGAGCGCACCGAGTATTTCGTCAGACGAGCGGGGCAAGAAGTCTCTGATCGAATCATCGTAGTAGGCGCGGTTGGTCACTGGCGTTGAGTCCTTGGCATGGAATTTTGATGATCCGGCTCTAATCGTTATACCTTAGGGGCACAGACGGCCGACTTCCCTCGTGCAGGTGCGCGTGAACCAGGAGCGCTTTCGAAAGGCGGTGCTGGCCAGTTACAACGCCACCTGTTGCGTGAGCGGCCTGCGTCATGACAAGCAGTCATCGCCAGCCACATCGTCCCGTGGAGCCACGACACCCACAACCGCCTGAACCCGCAAAATGGCCTGTGCCTGTCGGCGCTGCACGACCGCGCGTATGACCAAGGGCTGATGACGGTGCTGCCGTATGACTTCACCATTCAGAAACTCCGCAAGGCTAGACGAGTAGTCGGCGTTCATGGCTCACCAATACCGCGCCTTCCCCGGCATCACCCACCGCACCCCGCCCCGCGGGTCTTCCGCATCGCCCGCGTAGCGCGGGATCAGGTGGATGTGCAGGTGCGGCACGGTCTGGCCGGCGGCGGGGCCGTCGTTGATGCCGATGTTGTAGCCCTGGGGCTGGTGGCTGCGCGCCAGGCCGGCGCGGGCTTCGTCCAGCAGGGCCAGCAGGCCGGTGCGCTCCTCGGGCGTGAGGTCGAAGAAGCTGCCCACATGCCGGCGCGGGATGATGAGCGTGTGCCCGGGTGTCACGGGGTAGGCGTCGCGCACGATCAGGCCCGCGGCGTTGCTGCCGGCGATGCGCTCGGGGCCCAGGTGGCAGAAGGGGCAGGGCTTGGTTGGCATCGCGCAAGCTTAAACAACAGCGGCGAGAAATCGGCGGTTTACGATGCGTCCATGTCCACCCCGCCCCCGCCCACCCTCACCCGCCACCTGCGCGTCACCGGCCGCGTGCAGGGCGTGGGCTACCGCTGGAGCATGGCCCGCCAGGCGCGTGCGCTGGGGCTGGCGGGCTGGGTGCGAAACCGGCTGGACGGCAGCGTGGAGGCGCTGGCGCACGGCCCCGCCCCTGCGGTGCAGGCGCTGATCGACTGGGCACATCGTGGGCCCGAGCTGGCGCGGGTCGAGGGGGTGCAGGTCATCGCCGCAGAGGCCGAGGCCGCACTGGCCGGCTTTGAGCAGCGCGAGACGGCTTGAGGGGTTGCCGTTCGGGCACGGGTGAGCCTTGCTAAGGCTGTTGAGGCAAGAATCTGAACAAAAACCCTGCTTTCCCAGCGCGGAATGGTCGTTGATTGCTATGGTTTCAGGACTGTCGCGCAGGTGGCGCCTGGTTCGGCGTTTCTTGTCAGAATGGCCGTTGCCGCGCGTCGCGCCACCCAAAGGCGCGCGCCTGATCCGCACGCAAGGAACCCCGATGAACCTGGTTGATAGTTTTGCCGATGTATCGCGCTTCGTGCGCCTGCGCCGCGACATCCATGCGCACCCCGAGCTGGGCTTTGAAGAACACCGAACGTCCGAGATCGTCGCTGGCCTGCTGCGCGAGTGGGGCATCGAGGTGCACACCGGTGTGGCCGGCACCGGCGTGGTGGGCGTGCTGAAGTGCGGCGACGGGGCAAGGACCATCGGCCTGCGCGCCGACCTCGACGCGCTGCCGCTGCAGGAGGAAAACCATTTCCCCCACCGCTCCACCCACGACGGGCGCATGCACGCCTGCGGGCACGACGGCCACACCACCATGCTGCTGGCGGCGGCCTGGCACCTGGCGCAGACCCGCGACTTCAGCGGCACGGTGAACTTCATCTTCCAGCCGGCCGAGGAGATGGGCAAGGCCGGCGCGCTGAAGATGATCCAGGACGGCCTGTTCGAACGCTTCCCCTGCCAGGCGGTGTTTGCGCTGCACAACTTCGCGCTGGGCGACAAAGGCAAGCCGGGCGACTTTGCGCTGAATGAGGGCGCGCTGATGGCATCGAGCAACACCTGGCGCGTGACCATGGTGGGGCGCGGTACGCACGCCTCGCTGCCGCACACCGGGCTGGACCCGGTGGGCGCGGTGATCGACTTGGGCCAGCAGCTGCAGGGGCTGGTGCCGCGCGTGATCGACTCCAACGAGCGCGCGCTGCTGGCCGTCACGCAGCTCCAGGGCTCGGACGCCCCCAACGTCATCCCCGACCAGGCCTGGGTGGGCGGCACGGTGCGCACGTTTTCGGAGAGCGCCACCGACGCCATCGAGGCCGGCCTGCGCCGCCTGGCCGACGGCATTGCGGCTGCGCACGGGTGCACCGCCGACATCTTCTTCCGCCGCGCCTCGCCACCGGTGGTCAACCACGCGGCCGAGGCCCGTTTTGCCGCCAGCGTGATGCGCGAGGTGGTGGGCGACGCGGCGGTGGACGATGCCTTTCCCGCGGTGATGGGCGCGGAGGACTTCGCCCACATGCTGCGCGTGCGCCCGGGCTGCTATGCCTTCATCGGCAATGGCGACGGCGCGCACCGCCTGCCCGACCACGGGCCGGGGCCGTGCATCATCCACAACACGTCTTTTGATTTCAACGACGCCATCATTCCGGTTGGCGCCAGCTATTTCGTCCGACTCGCCCAGCGCTGGCTGGCCCAACCCTGAAGGAGTTTGCTTTCATGCACAAGAAGAACTGGACCCGCCGCGCCGCCGTGGCCGCCACCCTGGCCCTGCTGGCCGCCGCCTCGGCAACGGCGCAGCAGCGCGTCATCCGCATCATCGTGCCCTTCGGCCCCGGCGCGGTGCAGGACACCATCGCCCGCACCTTCAACAATGAGCTGGGCCAGGTGCTGGGCGCGTCGGTCATCGTGGAAAACCGCGCCGGCGCGGGCGGCACCATCGGCACCGCGATGGTGGCCAAGGCCCCGCCCGACGGCAACACCCTGGTGCTGGCCGCCGCCAGCCACACGCTGGCCGGCCACCTGTATGCCAAGCTGCCCTACGACCCGATCAAGGACTTCGTGGGCGTGTCCTATCTGGGCAATTCGGGCTATGCGATCGCCGCGCCGGGCAATCTGGGCGTGAACAACCTGGTCGAGTACGTGAAGCTGATCAAGTCCAAGCCGGGGCAGCTCAACTACGCCTCGGCCGGCAGCGGCAGCGCCACCCACATGGGCATGGCCTACTTCCTGGCCAAGGCCGGTGGCGACATGCAGCACATCCCGATGAAGTCCACCGGCGACGCGGTCAACGAGGTGCTGGCCGGCCGCGTGCAGGGCGTGACCAGCTCGCTGATCGGCATCATGGCCTTCAAGGGCGACCCGCGCATCAAGATCCTGGCCTACACCGGCTCGCAGCGCTCCAAATTCATGCCCGAGCTGCCCACCGTGGCCGAGGCGGGCGTGCCGGGCTACAAGTTCGACTCGTGGATCGGCCTGCTGGCGCCTGCCGGCACGCCCAAGGCCGAGGTGGACCGCATCAACGCCGCCGTCATCAAGGTGATGGCCGACCCGGTGGTGCAGGAGCGTTTCGTGCGCCTCGGCGTGGAAGCCGGCACGATGCCGTCGGACGACTTCCAGAAGCTGCTGCGCGCGGATTGGGACCAGGCGGCCGTGATCGTGAAGGCGTCGGGGGCGCGGATCGAGTGAACGCTCGGCGGGGCCCCTGGGCGCCGCCGGCGGGCAGGGCTCAGTCCTGGGTCCAGCCTTCGCTGGCCGTCCAGAGCGCCTGCGCCAGCGCGGCATCCCGGGCCACGGGCGTGGGAGTGGCCACGGCGCACTGGTCGTAATACAGGCCGGTCTGCTGCGCCACCGCATCGGACGTGGCGCAGTACAGCGTGGTCTTTGCGCCCTCTTCCGAGTCGATCATGAACAGCTTGACCAGGGCATCCAGCGGCCAGGGCACGGAGCGCCACACATTGGTGCCCACCACGCCGGGGTGCAGCGCGTAGGTGGTCACGCCGGTGCCCGCCAGACGGCGCCCCAATTCGGACGCGAACAGAATGTTGGCCAGCTTGGCGACGCTGTAGTCCATCAGGCCGCCGCGGCTGCGGCTGGGTTGGCGCACGGCGGCGAAGTCGATGCCCTTGGCGTGGCGGTGCGCCCGGCTGGCCACCACCACGACGCGCGACGGCGCTGCTTGCTTGAGGCGATCCAGCAAAAGCCGGGTCAGCAGGAAGTGGCCGACATGGCAGACGCCGAAGGCCAGTTCGAACCCGGACTTCGTGAACCCCTTCTGGCCGGCCAGCCCGGCATTGTTGACCAGCAGGTGCAGCGGCAGCTCGCGGGCGTTGAAGGCCTGTGCGCATTGGCGCACGCTGTCCAGGTCGCCGAGGTCCAGCGCGATGAATTCGGCTTTAGCCTTGCCGCCGCTGCGCTGGGCGATTTCGTCAAGCACCTCGGCGGTCTTGCCCGCGTCGCGGCAGGCCAGAAACACGTGGTAGCCGCGCAGCGCCAGCTCCACCGCCGTGACGCGGCCGATGCCGGAGTTGGCGCCGGTGACGAGGGCGACCCGGGAATTGGGGGTCACGGGGGTGGAGGTCGGAGGGGTCATGTCAGGTGCGTCCGCAAGGGTGGGAGGGTGTAGGGCGGTCCATTAGGCTTCGGGCTGTTCATGCAGGCGCCTCGCCTGGGTTCGCAACCCCTCGAAAATGGCGCTGGCGACATCTTCCGGGAAGCCCGGTGGCAGCTGCTGGGCGACGGCTTCGATGGCGTCCTCCACCTTGGCAAGCAACTCGTCGATGATGTCCTCGGCGTTGTCGCCCCAGCCGGACCGTGCGGCGGTCACGTTGAAGTGGCGCCGCATGACGTTAGACAGGTGGTAGTGGCGGTTTTTTCCGGAGACGGCCATGGCCAGCCTGGCGTTCTTCCAGGCGAGCTGGTTCTTGCCATGGCCGATGATGGGCCAGGCCGAGAGCACGTCGTACAACGGGGTCAGCGTGTACGCGCCTGCGGCGTGCAGCCGGATGCTGAAGTTCTTCGCGTGCCCATCGGTGGCGGCCATCAGCCAGAAGGTGATCTGGCTGGCCAGGAGCGTGCGCAAGTCGGCGCGCGCGTCCTGCGAGCCGTGCAGCACCTGCGCCAGCTGCTCGATGCCTGGCCCGCCGTCGGCTTCGTACTTGATGGCAGGGTTCACCCCGCGGGCCTGGCAAAAGTCTTCTTGCGGAAGGCGAACAATCCATTGCCCAGACGGGTGCAGCTTGCGGTCGAATCTCTCGACCACCAGCACTGGCGGATGGTCCGCAAACGTGACGATGTCAGCCTGGGCCACGTCGAACCCCAGCGCAGCCATCAGCTTCAGGCACAGCCACTCGTTGTAGACCGAGGTGCGCATGTCGGCTTGCATATTGCCAACGAGACCAAGTGGGAGCTTGATGATGTGCGTCGTTGGGGTGGCGCCCTGTGGGCGCATCCACTGGCCCTGGTGCCGCAGCAACGCCGTCTTTTCCTGGGCACCGGCAATGGAGATGCGAAAGTCGTGCTCGGGCTCCTGCTTGCCGAACGGGAGCCCGGTCACCGTGCGGCGGAGCAAGGCGGCAACGGCTTCATCGTCCAGGGGCTCGCCTTCGATGCGGTCGAAGCCCGTGGGCTCCTCGTGCGCGTCCAGCAGTTGCACGGCGCCCACGCAATCGCGACCGATGGCCGCGAGCAGGTCGAATGTGCCCTCGGAACCCGCAGCGTAGCGTTGCGCCAGGCGCTTTCGGATGGCGCTGCTCTCAGGCAGCAGGTTCTCGAAGAAGTTCTCGACCAGCTCGCCGCGCAGGGGCTGGTTGTCCAGCAGCGGCAGCGGCAGGGAAAGCGACAGCGGCCGCGCGGCGGCGGATGTGAGCCACCTGTCGGCATAGGCCAGCTTCATGGGCTGGTTGCCAGCGGGGGTCCAGTAGCCGACGAGCTCACCGTTGGTCCAGATGGAAAGCGGGCGAGAATGCGCGCGTCTTCCCATGGCTACCAGTCGGTTTCCGGGGGCTGCGCAGGCGGGTTGTCCTCGCGCAGCTGCAGGCTGAAGTGAAGTCCGAGCTGGGCGCACATCCCCAGGAGCTGGTCGACGCTCAGCGTGCCCGGGGCGAGCTCCAGTTCGGAAATGCGCTTCTGGCTCAGTCCTAAGCGGGTGCCCAGTTGAGCCTGCGTGAGCTTGCGGCTCTTGCGCACGTTCACGAGGAGCGCGCCCAGCTGAGCTGAGGTGACGATGGGTTGGGTGCGATTGAGCATAGTTACCGCCTATTCCGGCAGGAGAATCTTAGCGGTATTTCCGGTAAATATCAAAAACCGGCTAAGACGGTAAAATGAAATTACCGGAATATGCAGTATCTAGACGCCTCAGCCCGAAGCGTCCAAGTCGGCCCTGCCCCTGGCAACACCGAGCGCACGGGCATAGCCGCGCGAAAAGACCGCGCGATCAGACGTCGATATTGCCGGCGCGCAGGGCGTTGGTCTCGATGAAGTCACGCCGCGGCTCCACCTCGTCACCCATCAGCATGGTGAACACGCGGTCGGCCTCGATGGCGTCGTCAATCTGCACCTTGAGCAGGCGGCGCACGGTGGGGTCCATGGTGGTTTCCCAGAGCTGCTCGGGGTTCATTTCGCCTAGGCCCTTGTAGCGCTGGCGGCTGGTGGTGCGCTCGGCTTCCGAAATCAGCCATTGCATGGCCTGGCGGAAGTCGCTGACCTTTTCTTCCTTCTGGCGCTCGCCTTCGCCGCGCATGACGCGTGCGCCTTCGCCCAGCAGGCCGCGGAAGGTGTTGGCCGCTTCGGCCAGCGCGGCGTAGTCGGCGCCGTGAACGAAGTCTTGCGTGATGACGCTGCTCTTGATGTTGCCGTGATGGTGGCGGCTGATGCGCAGGATGGGCTTGTCGGTGCGGGCGTCGAATTCGCTGGCCACTTCGGCCGGCGTGCCGGTGGTGTTGAGCTCGCGCAGCTTGAGCTGCAGCGCCACGGCGCTGGCTTCGGCCTCGGCCACCGTGTCCAGGCTGATGGCCACGCCGTCGGCGATGGCGCGCAGGGCTTCGGCGTCCATGAACGCGCCGACGCGGCCGATGACCGCCTCGGCCACCTGGTGCTTGCGCGCCAGCTCGGCCAGCGTTTCACCGGCCATGGTGGTGCCGGCGGCGCCGCCGGTGAACACGCTGGCGTGCACCAGGGCGATGCGCAGCAGGTAGCTGTCGAGGTCGGTCGGGCCCTGCAGGTAGAGCTCTTCCTTGCCGGACTTGACCTTGTACAGCGGCGGTTGCGCGATGTAGATGTGGCCGCGTTCCACCAGCTCGGGCATCTGGCGGTAGAAGAAGGTCAGCAGCAGGGTGCGGATGTGCGCGCCGTCCACGTCGGCGTCGGTCATGATGATGATGCGGTGGTAGCGCAGCTTGGCGACGTTGAAGTCGTCGTTGCCGGTGCTGCCGCCGGCCTTGCCGATGCCGGTGCCCAGGGCGGTGATCAGCGTGAGGATTTCATTGCTGGTCAGCAGCTTTTCATACCGGGCTTTTTCCACGTTCAGGATCTTGCCGCGCAGCGGCAGGATCGCCTGGAATTTCCGGTCACGACCCTGCTTGGCGGAGCCGCCGGCGGAGTCGCCCTCGACGATATAGATCTCGCACAGTGCGGGGTCTTTTTCCTGGCAGTCGGCCAGCTTGCCGGGCAGGCCCATGCCGTCGAGCACGCCTTTGCGCCGGGTCATGTCGCGGGCCTTGCGGGCGGCCTCGCGGGCGCGGGCGGCCTCGATGATCTTGCCGACGATGATCTTGGCGTCGGCCGGGCGCTCCTGCAGGTAGTCGGTGAGCAGCTTGCTGACGATGTCTTCGACCGGGCCGCGCACCTCGGAGCTCACGAGCTTGTCCTTGGTCTGGCTGGAGAACTTGGGTTCGGGCACCTTGACGCTGAGCACGCAGCACAGGCCTTCGCGCATGTCGTCACCGGTGACCTCGACCTTGGCCTTCTTGGCCAGTTCGGTTTCCTCGATGTACTTGTTGATGACGCGGGTCATGGCCGCGCGCAGGCCGGTCAGGTGGGTGCCGCCGTCGCGCTGCGGGATGTTGTTGGTGAAGCACAGCACCTGCTCGTTGTAGCCGCTGTTCCACTGCATCGCGACCTCGACGCCGATGTTGGTGCCCTGGTCGCTCTGGCGGTCGCCAATGGCATGGAAGATGTTGGGGTGCAACACCGTCTTGCCCTTGTTGACGTAGTTCACGAAGCCGCGCACGCCGCCGGCACCGGCAAAGTCGTCTTCCTTGCCCGTGCGCTCGTCCTTCAGGCGGATGCGCACGCCGTTGTTCAGGAAGCTCAGCTCGCGCAGGCGCTTGCTGAGGATTTCGTAGTGGAAGTCGTTGTTCTGCTGGAAGATCTCGGTGTCGGGCAGGAAGTGCACCTCGGTGCCGCGCTTCTCGGTCTCACCGATCACCTTCATGGGCGAGACTTCAACGCCATTGACCACTTCGGTGATGCGGTTCTGCACGAAGCCCTTGCTGAACTCCATCACGTGGACCTTGCCTTCGCGGCGGATGGTCAGGCGCAGCATCTTGGACAGCGCGTTCACGCAGCTCACGCCGACGCCGTGCAGGCCGCCGGAGACCTTGTAGCTGTTCTGGTTGAACTTGCCGCCGGCGTGCAGCTCGGTCAGGGCGATCTCGGCAGCCGAGCGCTTGGGCTCGTGCTTGTCGTCCATCTTCACGCCGGTGGGGATGCCGCGGCCGTTGTCGACCACGCTGATCGAGTTGTCGGAGTGGATGGTGACCAGGATGTCGTCGCAGTGGCCGGCGAGTGATTCGTCGATCGAGTTGTCCACCACCTCGAACACCAGGTGGTGCAGGCCGGTGCCGTCGGACGTGTCGCCGATGTACATGCCGGGGCGCTTGCGCACCGCCTCAAGCCCTTCCAGGATCTGGATCGCCCCTTCGCCGTAGCCTTCGGAAGCACCCGCCTGGTGGGCGTCGATCGTGGGCTGGAAATTGGAGCTGTCCTCGGTGGACTCGCCGGTGTGCACGGCGTCGTCGGGCTTGTTTTCGTCGGTCATGGGGGCTCTTCTCACTCTCTTTAATGCTCAAAACCCGCCTGTGCCGGCGGGTTTTGGTCATTGTTTGCTATCAATTCAGGACTATCAGATCCGCATCGGCATCACCACGTACTTGAACGTGGCGTTGTCGGGAATGGTCATCAGGGCCGAGCTGTTGGAGTCGGCCAGGTCGATTCGCACCATGTCCTGGCTCATGTTGCTCAGCGCATCGATCAGGTAGGTGACGTTGAAGCCGATCTCGATGCTGTCGCCGCCGTAGTCGATGTCGAGCTCGTCCACCGCCTCTTCCTGCTCGGCGTTGTTGGACGCCACGCGCAGCGTGCCGGGGTCGATGTTCAGGCGCACGCCCTTGAACTTGTCGCTGGTCAGGATGGCGGTGCGCTGCAGGCTGGCCAGCAGCGGCGCGCGGCCCAGGGTGATGCTGTTCTTGTGGTTCTTGGGGATGACGCGGTTGTAGTCGGGGAACTTGCCTTCGACCAGCTTGGTCACGAACTCCATGCCGCCGAAGCTGAATTTGGCCTGGTTGTTGGCGAACTGCATCGCGATCTGGGGCTGGTTGTCGCCGCCGGCATCAGACAGCAGGCGCTGCAGCTCGATCACGGTCTTGCGCGGGAGGATCACCTCCTGCTTTGGCACTTCGACGTCGAGTGTGGCGCTGGCGAAGGCCAGGCGGTGGCCGTCGGTGGCCACCAGGCTGAGTTGCTTGCCCTCGGCCACGAACAGGATGCCGTTGAGGTAGTAGCGGATGTCGTGCACCGCCATCGCGAACGACACCTGGCTCAGCAGGTCTTTGAGCGTCTTCTGCGGCACGCTGAAGACGGGGCCAAAGTTGGCCGCTTCCTGGACCAGCGGAAAGTCTTCCGCCGGCAGGGTCTGCAGCGTGAACTTGCTCTTGCCGCCCTTCAGGATGAGCTTGGCTTGCGACGATTCCAGGCTGACCGTCTGGTCCGCCGGCATGGTGCGCAGGATGTCGATCAGCTTGCGCGCACCCACCGTGGTGGTGAAGCTGCCGCTGTCGCCATCGAGCTCCGCGGTGGTGCGGATCTGGATTTCGAGGTCGCTGGTGGTCAGCTGCACGCTGGAGCCGGTCTTGCGAATCAGCACGTTGGCCAGCACCGGCAGCGTGTGGCGCCGCTCCACGATGCCGCAGACCGACTGCAGCGCCGACAGCACTTTGTCTTGTGTTGCTTTCAGGACGATCATGTCTACCTCTTGTCTTCTCTGTTCTTGAATTCAAACGGCCGCGCGAGCGGGGAGCCGCCGGCACCGGCGCGCCACCCGGCATTGTCCCCTTTTTCGTGCAGCGCCTGCCTCACCGTCAACCCTTGAGCGTCTGCTCCAGCACGTGCAGCTGCTGGTTCAGTTCGGTCATCTGCTGGCGCTCGCCGGAAATCTTGCGCACCGCATGCAGCACGGTGGTGTGATCGCGCCCGCCGAACAGCTCGCCGATCTCGGGCAGGCTCTTCTGCGTGAGCTCCTTGGCCAGGTACATCGCGATCTGCCGCGGCCGGGCAATGCTGGCCGGGCGCTTCTTGCTGTACATGTCGGCGACCTTGATCTTGTAGTAGTCGGCCACCGTCTTCTGGATGTTTTCCACCGAAATCTGTCGGTTCTGGATCGACAGCAGGTCGCGCAGCGCCTCGCGGGCGAGCTGGATCGAGATTTCCTTCTGGTTGAAGCGGCTGTACGCCAGGATCTTGCGCAGCGCGCCTTCGAGTTCGCGCACGTTGGAGCGCACGTTCTTGGCGACGAAGAAGGCCACTTCCTCGGGCATTTCGACGCTTTCCGCGCGCGCCTTGTTGATCAGGATGGCCACGCGCATTTCCAGCTCGGGCGGCTCGATCGCCACCGTCAGACCGGAGTCGAAGCGTGAGACCAGGCGCTCGTGGATGTCGGCCAGGCCCTTGGGGTAGGTGTCCGAGGTCATCACGATGTGGCTCTTTTTGGCCAGCAGCGCCTCGAAGGCGTTGAAGAACTCTTCCTGGGTGCGGTCCTTGTTGGCGAAGAACTGCACATCGTCGATCAACAGCAGATCGAGCGAGTGGTATCGCTCCTTGAACTCGTCGAATGTCTTGCGCTGGTAGGCCTTGACCACATCCGACACGAACTGCTCGGCGTGGATGTAGAGAACTTTGGCGTCCGGCCGGTCGACCAGCAGCTTGTTGCCCACCGCGTGCATCAGGTGGGTCTTGCCCAGGCCGACCCCGCCGTAGATGAACAGCGGGTTGTACAGATGCCCGGGCATGGTGGCCACGTGCATGGCCGCGGCGCGGGCCATGCGGTTCGCTGTGCCCTCGACCAGGGTGTCGAAGGTCAGCGCGGTGTTGAGCCGGTTGCGCAGGCCGTTGGCAGCGGCTTCTTCCGCCGCAAGGCCGGGGTCGGGTGCAGCGTCAAATGCCGCGATGGCGGAAGATACGTAAGGCCTGGCAACGCTTTCCCGGGGGGTGAGCGCCAACTCCATGGCCACGGGCTGGCCGTAGATCTTCTCCAGCAGGGCGGAAATCCGGCCGGCATATTGCGCGCGCACCCAGTCGAGCTTGAAGCGGTTGGCCACGTACACCGTGGCCCGGGAGAAGTCGTCGGCGACCTGGGCGGTCAGGGGCTTGATCCAGGTGTTGAACTGCTGCTCGGGCAGTTCCTGTGCCAGCTGGTCGAGGCAGGCCTGCCAGAGGCTGTGTCCCGGTCCTTGCGCCGCCTGCGCATCGGATCCGGAGTGGTGTCCCTCGGTCATTATGGGTGTCGATTTCTGTGGATAGTTATTATTGGGCGAGCGCCGGATTCTACTTTGTCAAGGACTTATCCACATGCTGGAAAGTCCTTATGGACCCGGGGTTTGACCGGCGTCGGTGTTTCCTTTCTATTGCCGGGGGTTGGAAACTTTGCGATAATCGCCGGTTTCCCTGAAAGTGTTCAGGGCAATTCTGATACTGAACATCCCAAGGACTCCATCATGAAACGCACTTACCAACCCTCCAAGACGCGTCGCGCCCGCACCCACGGCTTTCTGGTTCGCATGAAGACCCGCGGTGGCCGCGCCGTCATCAATGCCCGCCGCGCCAAGGGCCGCAAGCGTCTGGCTGTCTGAGTCCGGGCCCGCGAGCTCGATCTGGCGAGTCTTCGCTGGTGACGTGTTTCGTTGGATGCCCATCGTGCAGCGGCTGAAAACGCGTCCGCAATTCCAGGTCACGCTGGCCTGTGGCATTGTTTCCCGGACGGCCCATTTCGCCCTGCACCGCTCGCCGCTTGACCGCTCGCCTGCCGGCGACAGTCGCCCGGATCACGCGGGGCCCGACGCCAGGCCGCTCTTTGGCGTGCAGGATGTCTGGGTCGGCGCCATGGTGCCCAAGCGCTGGGCCCGCCGCGCGGTCACCCGCAACACCATCAAGCGTCAGATCTATCAGGTGAGCGCGACCTTCGAGCCGCGCCTGGCGGCGGCGGCCCATGTGGTGCGCCTGCGCGCCACCTTTGATCGCAGCCAGTTCATCAGCGCCACCTCGGACGTGCTCAAACGCGCCGTTCGCGCGGAACTCGAGCAGTTGTTCGGCCGTGTCGCCGATACCGGGCTGGCGGAGCAAGCGGCATGATGATCGTCCAGCGCGCGCTGATGCGGCTGGTGCGGGCCTACCAGTTGCTGATCAGCCCGATGCTGGGCGCCTCCTGTCGTTTCGAGCCGACCTGTTCCACTTACGCAATTCAGGCGCTGGAGCAGCACGGCGCCGCCGCCGGCAGCTATCTGGCCGTGCGCCGCATTGCGCGCTGCCAGCCCTGGTGTGATGGTGGGCACGACCCGGTCCCTGCAGACAGGCCCCGGCTGTTTACCCAGTTGCTCTCCCCTTCCTCGACAAAGAAGTCTTCATGAACGATATCCGGCGCACCATCCTGTGGGTGATTTTTGGCTTCTCCATGGTCATGCTTTGGGACCAGTGGCAGGTCTATAACGGCAACAAGGCGACCTTCTTCCCTTCACCGGCCAAGACCGTAGCCAGCGCCGCGCCGGCAAGCGCTTCTGCGGTGCCTGCTGCGTCGGGGGTGCCTTCGTCGAACGCTGTCGCTGCCACCGCCCAGTTGCCAGCGACGACGGCTGCGGCGCCCGCACAAGCGGCTGCGCCGCGCGAGCGCGTGGTCGTTTCCACCGACGTGCTCAAGCTGACGCTGGATTCCGAGGGCGGCACGATCGTCAAGTCGGAGTTCGTCAAGCATGCCGACATGGCCGACCCGCAGAAGTCGACCGTGCTGCTGGACGAAAGCAAGGACCGCTTCTATGTCGCGCAGACCGGCCTGATCGGCGGCGCATTCCCGACCCACAAGACCCCGATGACCGTAACCGGCGAGCGGGTCCTGAAAGACGGCGTCAACGAGTTGGTGGTGAAGTTCGAGTCGCCCGATCTCGGCGGCGTCAAGCTGGTCAAGACCTACACCTTCAAGCGCGGTTCCTACGCCATCGCTGTGAAGCACGACGTGATCAACACCGGCTCCGCGCCGGTCTCGCCCCAGCTGTACCTGCAACTCGTGCGCGACGGCAACAAGCCGCCGGGCGAGTCTTCTTTCTACTCCACCTTCACAGGCCCGGCGGTCTTCACCGACGCCAAGAAGTACCAGAAGGTCGAGTTCAGCGACATCGAAAAAGGCAAGACCGAGGAGGTCGACAAGAATTCGCCCAACGGTTACGTCGCCATGGTCCAGCACTACTTTGCGTCCGCCTGGCTTCTGGCCGACGGTGTGGTTCGCGAAAACTTCGTGCGCAAGGTGGATACCAACCTCTATGCCGTGGGCATGATCACCCCCGTCAAGGACATCGCCCCCGGAGGCTCGAAGTCGGTGGAGGCGCGCTTCTTTGTCGGTCCGCAGGAGGAAAAGGTGCTCGAATCGCTGGCACCCGGCCTGGAACTGGTGAAGGACTACGGCTGGTTGACCATCCTGGCCAAGCCGCTGTACTGGCTGCTCGACCAGTTGCACAAGGTCATCGCCAACTGGGGCTGGTCCATCGTGGCACTGGTGTTCCTGCTCAAAGTGGCGTTCTACTGGCTCAACGCCAAGGCCTACGCCAGCATGGCCAAGATGAAGGCGATCAACCCCAAGATCATGGAGATGCGCGAGCGCCTGAAGGACAACCCGCAGCAGATGCAGCAGGAGATGATGCGCATCTACCGCGAGGAAAAGGTGAACCCGATGGGGGGCTGTTTCCCGATCGTGGTGCAGATCCCTGTGTTCATCGCGCTGTACTGGGTGCTGCTGTCCAGTGTCGAGATGCGCAATGCGCCCTGGATCCTGTGGATCAAGGACCTCTCCACGCCCGACCCTTATTACATCCTGCCCCTGCTGATGACGGTCACCAGCATGCTGCAGACCGCGCTCAACCCTGCGCCGCCCGATCCGATGCAGGCCAAGATGATGTGGATCATGCCGCTGGTGTTCAGCGTGATGTTCTTCTTCTTCCCGGCCGGCCTGGTGCTGTACTGGCTGACCAACAACATCCTGTCGATTGCCCAGCAATGGGTCATCAACACCCGGATGGGGGTGCCACCGCAGTTCAACTTGCCCAAGTTCTAAGGATCCCTGCAAGGACCGCGCAAGCGGCCCTTGTGCCTTCAGACCATGCCACTGAGCTCGTCCGATCCGATTGCTGCCATTGCGACGGCGCCCGGGCGCGGCGCTGTGGGGATCGTACGGGTCTCGGGTCGGGGGCTGGACAGCCTGACCGAGGCGCTGACCGGCCGTCGCCTGAAGCCGCGCGAAGCCAGCTACGGGGCATTTCGCGATGCCGATGGCTCGCCCATCGACCACGGGCTGGCGCTGTTCTTTCCCGCGCCGCATTCGTTCACCGGCGAAGACGTGCTGGAACTGCAGGCCCATGGCGGTCCCGTGGTACTGCAACTGTTGCTGGCGCGCTGCCTGGCGGCTGGCGCAGAATCCGACCCCACCACGAGCCAGCCAAGGCTGGCTGGCATGCGCGTGGCGCGACCTGGCGAGTTCACCGAGCGCGCCTTTCACAACGACAAGATCGACCTCGCGCAGGCCGAGGCGATTGCCGACCTGATCGATGCCAGCACCGAGGCGGCGGCGCGCAGCGCCAGCCGGTCGCTGTCGGGAGAGTTCTCCCGGGAAATCCACGCCCTGCGCGACGCATTGATTCACCTGCGCATGCTGGTCGAGGCCACGCTCGACTTCCCCGAGGAAGAGATTGACTTCCTGCAGAAGGCTGACGCAAAGGGTCAGTTGGAGCGCCTGCAGCAGGCGCTGGCGCGGGTGATGGCGCGCGCGCGCCAGGGCGCGCTGCTTCGCGAGGGTATCAAGGTGGTGATCGCCGGACAGCCCAATGCGGGCAAGAGCTCGCTGCTCAATGCGCTGGCGGGGGCGGAACTCGCCATTGTCACGCCGGTGGCGGGCACCACGCGGGACGTGGTGGCGCAGACCATTCAGATCGCAGGCGTGCCGCTGCATGTGATGGACACGGCCGGGCTGCGCCACAGCGAGGACGAGGTCGAGAAGATCGGCATCGAACGCGCCTGGGGCCATATCGAGACCGCCGACGCGGTGTTGTTCCTGCACGACCTCACCCGCCTGGATACCCCTGAATACATAGCAGAAGAAGACCGGATCACGCTGGGATTAGGCGAAAAACTCCCGAAAAATATCCCGGTGATCGACGTCTGGAACAAACGCGACGCCGCCTTCCCCGCCGCGCCTCGCGCGGGCGTGATGTTGTCGGCCAAGACCGGCGAGGGGCTCGATGCGCTGCGGCATAAACTGCTGGAAGCGGTGGGCTGGCAGGCCGCGCCCGAGGGCGTGTTCATCGCGCGCGAGCGCCATGTGCAAGCCTTGCGCCGTGTTGACGCTCACCTGCTGTCGGCGACGGCCCACCTTTCGACGGCGTCGCCGACGCTCGACCTGCTGGCCGAAGAGTTGCGCCTGGCGCAGACCGCGCTGAACGAAATCACCGGCGAATTCACGTCCGACGACCTGCTCGGCGTGATCTTTTCCAGCTTCTGCATCGGCAAGTGAACAGGGGCAGGCTGCTTGCCGCGGCCGACTAAAGCAGAAACCGGGCCGCCGCTGCAACTGCTTGAGCGTCCGCCTCGATCGCTCCGGGCGGGCCGCCTTTGCCCCACAGCACCGGGCCTGCAACACCGCCCCAGGTCATCGGGAAGAATTCAGCGCACAGGCGCACCGAGTCCATCATCGGCTGCGCCTTGGCGCGGTCGCCGCTGGTGGTGATGAGGCGCAAGGTCTTGCGGGTCATCAGGTCCTTGAACGGCACGCCGGGAATGCGCAGCCAGCCGCTCCAGTGATCGATGCAGGTCTTGATCGTCGAGGGCAGGCTGTACCAGTACACCGGCGCGACCAGCACGATGTCGGTCGCGGCCAGTGTGGCGTCGAGCAAGGTCTTCAGGTCGCCCTCCGGCATCGGGTACTGGCCGGTGGTGTGGCGCAGGTCCACAAAGGGCGGCAGGTGCATGCGCGCAAGGTGCATCCATTGTTGTGTTGTGCCCTGCGGCAACGTGGCCGCGGCCTGGCGCGCCAGCCATTCGGTGTTGCCCACATGGCCGGCTTCGCGGGTCGATGCGACGAGGAAGAGAAATTTTCGGTTGTCGGTCATGCCGCCAATATAAAGAAAAACTAAACTCCAGCACTATTCATCACCTCCACTGATCGATGAGCACCTTTGATCCCGACGCCCTGGAGTGCCTCGCGGCCATCGTCGAGGAAACCGGTTTCGAGCGCGCGGCGCAACGGCTGAACATCACCCAGTCGGCCGTCTCGCAACGCCTGCGCGCGCTGGAGGCGCAGGTGGGCACCGTGCTGATCGTGCGCAGCCGCCCGCTCAAGGCCACCGCGGCCGGCTTGTTGCTGCTCAAACACACCAAGCAGCTGCGCCTGCTGCGCGCCGATCTGGAGCGCGACCTGCGCGAGCTGGCGCCCAGCTCCACCGGTGGGGGGCGCGAGGAAGAACGAATCTCGATTGCCATCAACGCCGACAGCATTGCCACCTGGGCGCTCGGCGCGCTGGGAGACCTGGTGCGCCAGGGCCTGCCACTGGAGATCATCACCGACGACCAGGACTTCACCCACGAGTGGCTTCGTTCCGGCCAGGTGCTGGGCTGCGTGACGACATTGAAGCAGCCTTTGCGTGGCTGCAAGCTGGTGCCCCTGGGTGCCATGGACTACATCGCAGTCGCCTCGCCCGCCTATGCGCAGACGCAAGCGCCCCAAGGGCTCACGCCGCACAACTTCAGCCGCATTCCGTTCATGGCCTTCAATCGCAAGGACGACATGCAGGGCGGATTCGTCAGCAAGGCTTTCGGGCTGAAGCGGGTGGCCCTGAGCCAGATGTTCGTGCCCAGTTCGGAAGGTCAGGTGCGGGCCGTGCTGGCGGGCTGGGGCGCCAGCGTGCTGCCGGGCCTGCTCGTGAAAGACCTGATCCATGCGGGGCAGCTGGTCGATCTGGCCCCGGGCCATGTCCTTCCGATCCAGCTGTATTGGCATTGCTGGAATCTGGAGTCCGATGTGCTGGACGCGCTCAGTGCAGCGCTCACGACAGCGGCCGCGCGCGCGCTGCACTGAGCGCATGTCGCCCCCGTGGTCCGCGCGCCCGCCGATCGCCCTTTCTTGATGGCCCATCCGACTTCCGCATGAGCGCCCCATGAGCGACGAATCTACCCAGTTTCAGCCGACCTACACCCTGGATGCCGTCGAAGCCCAGCGGCCGCTTTCCTGGATGACTCTGCGCAAGCTGCTGGTTCTGCTGGTATTCATGGCGGCGGTGCCGCTGATGGTGATTGAACTGCTCAGCAGCCAGCGCGAACAGGACGTGGAATTGCGGCGGGCGCGCGAAAGCATCGATGCGCTGACGGATGCCATCGCTGTCAGCAACACCCGGTTGGTCGAAGGGGTCGATCAGTTCCTGCTGGCGCTCGCGGCGTCACCGGTCATCGCAGGCAATGACCTGCAGGCGTGTGCCCGCTACCTGCAGCGCATCCTGGCCCTGCAGCCGACCTATCTCAATTTCGGCGTGATCGCGCCCGACGGTCGTCTGCTGTGCGAGGCCACGGGCCATCCGGCCAGCTTCAATCTGGGGGACCGGGGCTATTTCCAGAGGGCGCTGGAGGGCGGTGGCCTCGTGGTCGGCGATTACCAGGTCGGACGCGTCACCGGGCGCCCGTCGATCGCGTTTGCGCGCCCGGTCATGACGGAAAACGGGGTTGCCAAGGGTGTCGTGTATGCCGCCCTGGACTTGCAGGCACTCTCTGACAACCTGCGTGCCGGCAGGGCCATGCCGGGTGCCGCGGTACTTTTGGTCGATGCGGGCGGCATCGTTCTGGCGTCCAGCGGCGGGGACGTGGCGCATTTGGGCCGGCCACTCGCCGATAGCGCCTTGCGCCAGGCCGTCGCGCGCCGCCAGGTGGGCGTGGTGGTCGAAGAAAAGGGGAGCGGAGCCGCGGTATTGCGCGCCGTGCGTCCAGTCAAGGCGGGCGTTGGCCGGGCTCTGTATCTGGCGGTGGCGGTGCCCGCGGAGACGGTCATCGCGCCGAGCCTGCGACGCCTGCATCTGCGCCTGGCGGGTATCCTGGCCATTGCGCTGGGCGTTGCGGCTGCCGTATGGGTCGGCGGCTACCGGCTGGTGGTGCGTCCGGTGGAGCGGCTGATCACGGGCTTGCGCCATGTCGAGGCAGGCGACTATGTCCAGGCGTTGAACCGGACGTCCTCGCCCCTGCGCGAACTCGATGAACTGCAGCGCTCGCTGGGCAGCCTCGCCATGGCACTCGACGCGCAACGGTTCGAACGCGACCAGGCGCTGGCGGCCTTGAGTGAACGCGAGGCGCGCTACCGGGAACTGTTCAAGGCCAATCCGCAGGTCATGTTTGTGTACGAGATCCGCTCGCTTCGTTTTCTGGCCGTCAACGAAGCTGCGCTGGCTTTCTATGGCTACAGCCGCGAGGAAATGCTCGACATGGCGCTGCAGGATGTCGAGCCGCCGGGCATTCAGGCACCGCCGCAACCGAGTCCAGGCGGCGCTGCGACCGAGCGGAACCTCGCGGTGTCGGGCCCGCGCAGACATCAGAACAAGAACGGCGATATCCGGCTGGTGGAACGGATCGCTTCGCCCACGGTCTTTGAAGGCTGGCCGGCCGAACTGATGATGGTCACCGATGTCACCGATCGTCTGGCCAGCGAGGCGCGGGTGCGCGAGGGGGCAGAGCGGCTGGAGCAACGAGTGGCCGAGCGCACGCGCGAACTCCAGCTGTCCATCCGCGAACTGGAGGCCTTTTCCTATTCGGTCTCGCATGACCTGCGCAACCCGCTGGGCGCGGTGGGCATGTTCGGACAGATGCTGGCCGCGCATTTGGGTGACACCGCGGACGAGCAGGCGCGGCTGTACCTGGCCCGTATCGAACAGGGCGTGCGGGGAATGGAGAGCCTGATCGACGACCTGCTGACGCTGGCCCAGGTGGCGCGGGCCCAGCTCGTCATGGCCCCGGTGGACCTGACGGCGTTGTGCCGCGAGGTGATCGAAGGCTTGCGCCTGGCCGATCCGCAGCGCAAGGTCGACGTGTCACTGGAGGACGGCTTGCAGTGCACGGGAGATGCCGGCTTGCTGCGCCAGATGTTGGTCAACCTGCTGGGCAATGCCTGGAAATTCACATCCCGCACGCCGCAGGCCCGGATCCGGATCGGGCGCGAGCCGGGGGCCACCGGCCCGGCGGCAGCCTTTTTCGTGCAGGACAACGGCGCGGGGTTTGACATGAAATTTGCGGGTCGTCTGTTTCTGCCGTTCGAACGCCTGCATGGCGACCATGATTTCCCGGGCACCGGCATCGGCCTGGCCACGGTCCAGCGCATCGTGGCGCGCCACGGCGGGCGCATCTGGGCCGAGGCCGTGCCCGAACAGGGCGCGACGTTCCACGTTGAAATCGGTTCACACCTGCCGGACTGAGGTCGCTTCACGTTTCGGCACCTGACGGCGCTGTGTGGGTTTGCCGCCCGTCCAGCCGCCGTGCACCCTTGCGTGGGGTGATGGCCCGAATGCGAGACCACGGGAAGTGCCTGCGGCAGACGCAGCGTTGGACCTGGAGTCTGTGTTGAGACGAACCAGTTTATATTTGACCTTGACGTGCACATTGAATACTCAAACGGATAAAATGTGCGAATGAACGCCCCCACGCCCGTCAAACTGTCATTCAAGGCCCAGATGCTGCAGGCCCGCGAAGCGGCCATCATCCAGTCGGTCAACCGCTTGCTGGCCGAGAAAGGCTTCGATGCCATGACCGTCGATGAAGTGGCCGCGGACGTGGGCATCGCCAAGGCCAGTCTGTACAAGCATTTTCCCAGCAAGGAGGACCTGGCCTGCGCGGCGATGGTGCGGGTGATGCGACGTGCCCAGGACTTCCTGCAGTCGCTGCCGGCCGATGCGTCGCCGCTGGACAACATCCGCGCCGTCGCGCGCTGGACCATGCAGGTTCAACTGGCCGGTGAAATGCCATCCTTGCCCAGCCAGAACTCCAGCCTTCGCGCCACCCTGATGAAGAGCCGGGACTACATGGACGGGCTGATCGAGATCAGCGACCAGCTCGGGGGCTGGATTGAAGCAGCGCAAGCCCAAGGCAGCTTGAACCCCGGCCTGCCGCCGCTGGTCGTGCTTTACACACTCTTTGCGCGCGCATGCGACCCTGTGCTGGAGTTCTTGAAAATGGCTGGCCTTCACACCGACGAGCAGATCGTCGATCTGGTGATGGCGACTTGCTTCGAGGGTTTGCGGTCCCGCTAGCCACAGGTGGCTCGCAAGGCTCCCCGGAGCAGTTACGTGGCCGCAATCGCGGCCCGATGCGTCAGCGCACCAGCAACACCGGCGTGCTGCAATGCGCCAGCACCTGCGTGGCAACCGAACCCATCACCAGGTTGGTCAGCGCGCTGTGACCGTGCGAGCCCATGATCACGAGGTCGAACTTCCCGGCATCCGCGAATTTGGCAATGGCCTCGCCCGCATGGCCGACTTTCCAGGCGCTTTTTGCATTGATGCCATGGCGGGCCAGGAATTTGCACACCGGCGCCAGGATCTTCTCCGCCTCTTCGGCGTGGTAGCCATCGGCGACGTCCTTTCCAACGGCGGCGCGGGCCCGCGGGGGTAGCGGCGCCTGAGCTGTGAAGACCGTATAGTCATTGACCGCTGCGAACAACTCGATGTGCACGGTCAAGTAGGCCAGCATTTTCTTTGTGTACTTGCTTCCGTCAACAGCCAGAAGGATCTTCATGGTGGGGCTCCTTTTCGATGGTCGATGCCGCGAGTTTAGCCCTGTCAGTCCGTTGGTTTGAGCGCAACCGCTTCTGCTGCCTTACGCAGTGGCGCCGGCCACTCCTGGAAAGTGGCCGGCTCATAGGCTTGCGCGCACTCTGGACGCGCGGCACGCTCAGGCTGCGGGCAAGATGACCTTGTCGATCACGTGGATCACGCCGTTGCTGGTGAAGACGTCGGTGGCAACAATGCCCGCCTGGCGGCCACGGCGATCGGTGATCTTCAGCGAAGCGTTGACCGTGAAGGTCTCGCCCTGAACGGTCGGGATGGCGGCACCCACTGGCACATCGGCCTTGAGCACACGGCCCGAAACGACGTGGTAGGTCAGGACCTTGGTCAGCAGCGGCTTGTTGGCCAGCAACGCTTCTTTGCTCACGCCCAGCTCGCCCAGCAAGGCCGCGAAGGCCGCATTGGTGGGAGCGAACACGGTGAACGGGCCGGTACCTTGCAACGTGGAGACCAGGCCCGCTGCGACAACCGCTTCCACCAGGATGCTGAAGTCCGGCAGGCTTTGCGCCGTGGCCACGATGTCTTTGTTGGCCGGCAGGATGACTTTGTCAATGACGTGAATCACGCCGTTGCTGGCAGCGACGTCGGTGGCCGTGATGTTGGCCACCCGATTGCGGCCATCGGTGATCTTCAGGCCACCGGTCGACTCGATCTTGAATACGCCACCCTGGACGGAGGTGATCGCTTTGCCCACAGGTACGCTGGCGGCAGGAACCTTGGCGGGCACCACGTGGTAGGTCAG
>NZ_JAKJEW010000030.1:0-44469 GCF_022705245.1 Candidatus Skiveiella danica
AGCTGGGTTTAAAACGTCGTGAGACAGTTTGGTCCCTATCTTCCGTGGGCGCTGCAGATTTGAGGAAGCCTGCTCCTAGTACGAGAGGACCGGAGTGGACACACCTCTGGTGTATCGGTTGTCACGCCAGTGGCATTGCCGAGTAGCTAAGTGTGGAAGAGATAACCGCTGAAAGCATCTAAGCGGGAAACTCGTTTCAAGATGAGATCTGCCGGGGCCTTGAGCCCCCTGAAGAGTCGTTCAAGACCAGGACGTTGATAGGTCGGGTGTGGAAGCGCAGTAATGCGTTAAGCTAACCGATACTAATTGCTCGTGCGACTTGACCCTATAACTTTGATCGTTCGATCAAGGCTGTTATGCCAAGTGACGCAGTCAAAAGATAAAAGCTGATTGGCTCTATGAATTCGTTGTCCTGACCTCGTCAGAACAACAACAAGTTATGCCTGATGACCATAGCGAGGTGGTCCCACTCCTTCCCATCCCGAACAGGACAGTGAAACGCCTCCGCGCCGATGATAGTGCGGGTTCCCGTGTGAAAGTAGGTCATCGTCAGGCTCTTACAGCAAGATACGCCCAGTCATTCGACTGGGCGTTTTCTTTGGTTCAGCCCACTTTACGTCACAGCATGTGCTATCAGTGCTGACGCAACTCGCGCCGGAGAATTTTGCCAACGTTTGATTTGGGTAATTCGTCCCGGAACTCGATGTATTTTGGACGCTTGTAGCCTGTCAGCTGTTCGTGGCAGTACTTCGCGACATCTTCTTCGGTCAGCAAAGGGTCGTTCTTGACGACGAACACCTTAATCGCTTCGCCCTGCTTTTCATCGGGGATCCCGACGGCGGCACATTCGACGACTCCGGAACACAGCGAGATTACGTTTTCCAATTCGTTCGGAAAGACGTTGAATCCGCTGACGATGATCATGTCCTTCTTCCGGTCAATGATCTTCGTGTAGCCCCGTGCATCCATGACACCGATATCGCCCGTTCGCATGAAACCGTCGGAGGTGAAGGCGGCTGCCGTTTCCGCTGGCTGCCGGTAGTAGCCGGTCATGACGTTGGGTCCGCGGATGCAGATCTCTCCTGACTCGCCGGGCGGCAGAGAGCGACCCTCTTCATCTTTGATCGCAAGATCGATACCAGGCAGAGGCAGGCCGATGGACCCCGTGAATTCCTTGTTGGTCACCGGATTGTTCGTGCCGATTGCGCAGGTTTCGCTCATACCCCATCCCTCGATCATCGGGCAGCCCGTGGCATCGATCCAATGCCGGGCCGTGCCTTCCGATGCGGCCATGCCGCCCGCCTGCGATACGCAGAGATGGGAGAAATCAATGGTTTTGAACTGCGGGTGCGTCAGCAATGCATTGAATAGCGTATTCACGGCCGGAAGCATATGGAAGGGGCGCTGTTTCAGTACTTCGATGAACTTCGTGAAGTCTCTCGGGTTGGGTATCAGCGTCATATGCGCTCCCCAGCGGATGCACAGCAGGCACAGGGTCAGTGCAAAGATGTGATACAGCGGAAGCGCGGCAATGCTGTTCGTCTTGCTGACGTCGCCTACACGCTGGAGCGCCGGGGTGAACCAGGCCTCAGCCTGAAGGATGGCGGCCACGATATTGCGATGGGTCAGCACGGCACCTTTGGAGAGGCCGGTGGTGCCGCCGGTGTATTGCAGGAACGCAACCGAATCCAGCGAGGCCGTGCTGGACTGCAATTTCATTCCGGTCCCTTCGGCCACCGCCCGTCGGAACGTCGTCACCGTACGTCCGTCGCTCAATGGGAGCTTGTAGGCGGGTACCATCTTGGCCAGGTGGCGGACCGCGAAAGTGATCCATTGCCCGTACCAGAAGCCCAACAGATCGCCCATCGCGGTGACCACGACGTGCTTCACCGGTGTCTGTGCGATGACCTCTTCGAGGGTGGTCGCAAAGTTTTCGAGAATCACAATCGCGGACGCGCCAGAGTCCTTCAATTGGTGCTGGAGCTCGCGGCCCGTGTAAAGGGGATTCACGTTGACACAGGTGTAGCCGGCGCGCAGGACGGCAGCCATGGTCACTGCAAACTGAGGCACATTGGGCAACATGATCGCGACGCGGGCCCCTGGCTCGAGTCCCCGGCTTTGCAGCCAGGCACCCAGAGCGCAAGACAGGTCGTCGAGCTCGCGGTACGACATCCAGCGGTCCATGCAGACCGAGAACGGGCGCGTGGCATTCTTGCGAAAGGACTCCTCGAGCAGATGCGTCAGGGAGCGGTACTGTCCCGGGTCGATTTCATGTGGGACGCCGGGGGGATAACTTTTCAGCCAGAATTTGTCCATGGAATCTCCTTCAGGCCATTCTGCCGGTCCCGTTGCGCCTCCATCACCGGGCTTGTCCTAAGATCGCATCCAGTTTCGTCACGCAAGTGACAGGCGTTCCATCGAACAGCAGGTCGATCAGTTCCGCCTCCCGCTCCTCGATGACCGACAGGAAGGTTTCCACCCCGCGCGTTTGGTGGGACATCCCCGCAAAGGTGTCAAACCCGGATTCCAGGAACTCCTGCAGTGAACCCAGTCCTGCGGCATGCGCGGGCTTGCGCATCATCCGCAGCACCAGGCGAAGCCCGGGCAACCGGGTCAATCGCGCCAGGTCCCGGCCAATCGTCAACACTGTCGCCAACTGGCGCCCACGGTCGTTCTGATGACCGACCTTGCGCCAGGCCTCCAGGTACCGCTCAGCGGGCGATGCATTCTCAGGCATGCTCGCTTTCTGCCAGACCAGGCCCATGGCGTGGTCCAGCTCTTCCGTCAGAAGATGCAGCTGTGCGAGGGAAACGGCGGTCGCGACAACTTGCTTTGTAAACAGCGTTTGCAGTCCACCTGCGATGCGCCCGAACTGCGCATCCCGGTCAGAATAGTCCTTGTCGCTGTACAGTTCCACCAGGAAAAATCGGGCCGCATGACGGTAAGTGTCACTCGCCAGCAGGTCGGAATACGTGCCTGCAAAGCGACGGGCCTGAAAGGCCTTGACGGCGTGGACGGAGGCAGCGAGCGTTGGATCCAGAGCGCAGTCACGCCTCAGATTCGAAACGCGCGCAACGGCATCCCGGATGATTTGGGCGGCTTCCATAGGGAATGAGTCTAGCGAACCTGACGCTGCGAACTAGGTGAAAGACTCTATCCGCGGGGCGATTGGGGGGCAGGCCCAGCACAATGCCTGAGAGTCGCCATCGGAATCCGTTGGATCGCCTTGCGAGGCTCCATCGGGGGTTGAAGGTTCATGGCCTGCGTGGAGAGCTTGTGTCCTTCCGCGCGCTGTGGGACCGCGTGAAATGTTCCACTGACGAAACCTCAAGTGGCTGCGACCGAAGGGACTGTTACATGTTGGCCCACCTGCTGCGAAGCATTCTTTTCGCCATGTTTGCCGTCGGCAGCGCCTGCCTCTGGTACTTTCGAGCAGAGGCTTGGTGGCTTGCCTGGGCCGGCTTTTGGTTCCCGCCAGTGGCGCTCGCATCGGTCCTGGCCCTGGAGTTCGCCCTGGCGGCCGTCGTCAATCGGGCCGATCCGGCGCCACGCGCCAAGGTCCGGAACTGGGTCATTGCCTGGAGCCGCGAATTGTGGACTGCGCTGAAGGTCTTTGGCTGGTGGATGCCCTTTGGCCAACGCACGGTCCCGGACTTCCTGCCGGTCGCCGTCACGGGACAGACCGGTGTGGTGTTTGTCCATGGGTTCTTCTGCAATCGTGGGATTTGGACGCCTTGGCTCAAGATCCTGCGCAAAGAGGGGCGAGCGTTTTCCGCGATCAATCTGGAGCCGGTGCTCGGTTCGATCGATCACTACGCATCCCAAGTTGACGTCGCCGTGTCGCGGGTGACAGCCGCAACCGGTCGACCGCCTGTGGTGATCTGCCACAGCATGGGCGGACTCGCCGTTCGCGCGTGGTTGCGTTCGGCTGGGCCGGCTGCGGACCAGCGGATTCTTCGCGTCATCACCCTGGGCACGCCGAATAGCGGTACCTGGCTGGCGCGTTTCGTTCGCGTGGCCAACGGGCGACAGATGCGCCATCGGGGCGCCTGGGTCCGACAGTTAGAGGCCGGAGAACCAGCCCACCGCTTCACGCGTTTCACGAGCTGGTACAGCAATTGCGACAACGTTGTCTTCCCGGCATCGACGGCGACCCTGGCGGGCGCCGACAACCGGTTGGCCTCTGGCCTCGCGCATGTTGAGCTGGCACTGGACCCGGAAGTCATGCGCTGCTGCCTAGAAGGCATTCGGGCATCATGAGGCGGGAAGGGCGCTGCCCTTTGCTCGGGGTATGCTGCGGGCGCGATGCCACCGGCGTGCCCGGGGCGCAGTGCCGGGCTGAAGGGAAAAACAAATGGCCTTGATTGTGGTGATGGAAGACGATGCGGGCACCCGTACGCTGATCGCGTCCGTGCTCCGCAAGGAAGGGCATGAAGTCGTATCTGCGGAGGATGGCGCGAAGGGCCTAGCCCTCGTGGAGGCGCATCCGCCAGACCTGATCATCAGCGATGTCCAGATGCCTGGCCTCAATGGGTTCGAGATGCTCGCGGCGGTACGCCGCGAACCGCGCCTGACAGGGATTCCGGTCATCCTTCTGACCTCCTTGCAGGAGCGGGTGCATATGCGCATCGGCATGACCACGGGCGCCGACGACTACATCACCAAGCCGTTTCGCCCCGGCGAACTGCGTGAGGCGGTCAACGCACAGCTCCACAGGCGCAGCATGCAGACGGCCGTGCAGGACATGGCCGTGGATGTGGCTGTGCGCACTGCATTGGAGGTGCAGACCCGAGAGCTGTCCAGGTTGTACGAGCGACGGCTGGCCAAGGCCTTGAGCGAACGGTGGCCCAGCGGTGACGGCAGCGCGGCGGATGAACGATTCGTCGAGGCGACGGTGTTGTTTGTCGACATACCGAACTATGCCGCGGTCTCCGAGCGGCTCAGCGGGCAGGAACTCGCGGAGCTGGTCAAGCGCTTTTACGGCAGCGCCGGAGACACGGTCTACCTTTTTGGTGCACGCCACATGCAATTCATCGGTGAAGGTTTGCTGGCTGTATTCGTGGACGCTGCCAATACGCGTTCGGTCAGCCACGGCCTTCGCGCGGTCCGTGCGGCGCTTGGCCTGGCGGATGCCGCTCGTGGCATCCGCCAATACATCGACGAGCATTTCCCGGCGCGGGCTTTGCCACGTTTTGAGGTGAATGTGGCGCTGCACAGCGGGGCGGTCACGCTGGCCCACCTTCAGGATCCCCTTCACGACGCTTCGGCACAACTCCTGCCCGTCGGTGACGTGGTGACCGCCACCATGCTGCTGCAGAAGCAGGCCTTGAGGCTGGGTTGGTCTATTGCGGCCAGCCTCAGCATGCTGCGCGCTGTTGCCGGCGCGGTGGAGATCGGGCAGCGTGCCGTGCTGCAGTTGCCCGGCAGGTCTGCATCACTGGAAGCAGCGGAAGTGCTGGCCTTGACCCGCTGACACGGGAGAGAACCCGGTGCAGTTGTATTCGTTGCGCAGGATCTTAGGGTTCAGCCTTTCCCTGTTGGCCCTGGTGCCGGCGCTGCTGGCCGCGTGGTTGTTGACACGCGCGAGCACAAGCTCGGTCGAAGAGATGGCGCAGGGATTGCTCACCCAGGTCGCAGAACGGATCCAGCTTGCGACCGAAGACCACATGCGTCAGGCCCATGTGATCTTGAACGGCCTGGTGTCCGTTCGCATGACGCCAGCGGAGGAAGCGCAAGCCCGTGAGTGGCTGCGCCATCCGGCACACTTCGAAGCGATGGCATTTGCGCTGGTTCACCAGACGCAGGATGTGCCGAGCGTCTATCTGGGCACTTTGCTCGGCGCCTACCTTGGTATGGAGGCCACGCCCGAAGGCGTCAAGGTCGCGCGCCGTGAAGCCGACGGGGTCGGCCGGCAGTTCTTTCTTTCGGGCCGGCCGGGGGAGCGCGGGCGGCCGCTTGCCTTCGAAACGGACAACTTCGAACCGCGAACACGGGTCTGGTACGCAGGTGCCGCCGACGCCAAGGGTCGGGTCTTCTCGCCGGTTCGCGTTTCTATGGAGAGCCGCCAGCTGTTCGTCAGCCTGTCACAGCCCGTGTATGACATCGATGGCGGCGTCGCGGGGGTGTTTGGCGTGGATCTGCATCTGAAGCAACTCGCCGATCGATTGCGCACCCAGCGCATCAGTGCCCATGGGGCGGCGTTTGTGGTCGATGAGCGCGGCGCGCTGGTGGCCAGTTCGGCCGGCGACGCGCTCTTTGTGGATGTCGGCGGGGGGCGGACCGAACGGCGCAGCCCCTCCGAGAGCAGCAACGCCCTCATCCGAGCCAGTTTTTCGGCGCTGCAGGCGCTGCAGGCGCTGCAGGCGCAGCGTCGCAGCGACGTGGTGGCCAGCAGCCAGGCAGTGTTGCGCACGACCGCCTCGGGCGAAACCATGCTCATGGTCCAGCGTCCGTTCGGCGAGAGCCTGGGACTGCGCTGGACCCTGGTGGTGGCGGCTCCCGAAAGTGATTTCACCGCGGGCCTGATGCATGCGCGAAGCGTTTCGCTCGCTCTGATCGGCGCGCTGGTTCTGCTGGGCACCTTGCTGGCGTGGTTGATCGCACGCGGCATCGGGCAGCGGCTGAACCGGCTGAGCGAAGCGGCCGGTCAGCTCGGTCGCGGGGAGGTGCCGGTGATCGACCACAGGACCCACATCCGCGAGGTGCGCGCATTGTCGCAAGTGCTGCATGACAGTGCCGTGCTGCTGCAGGGCTTTCGCGAGCAGGTTCGATCCGATGCATTGGCCTTGCAGGAGGCCAACAACACACTGGAAGCCCGCGTTGCGCAACGCACAGCGGAACTGAGCGCTTCGCGCGAAGAGGCGCTGGCGGCGGCCAGGGCCAAGGCCGCCTTCCTGGCGACCATGAGCCATGAGATCCGCACGCCGCTCAACGGTGTGGTGGGCATGAGTACCTTGCTGGCCGAGACCTCGCTGGATGCCGAGCAGCGCGACTACCTCCAGACGATCCGCATCTCCAGCGACCAGCTGCTCTCGGTGATCAACGACATCCTGGACTTCTCCAAGATCGAGTCGGGCAAGCTCGAACTGGAGTCGGAACCGTTCGACCTGCGCAACGCTGTGGAAGAAGCATGCGATATCGCGGCGCCACGCGCCCGAGAAAAAGGGCTTGAACTCATCATCGACATGCCCGCGGCCGGTCCCGGCGCCGTGCCGGCGGCCGTGGTGGGTGATGTGACCCGATTGCGGCAGATCCTCATCAATCTGGTCAACAACGCGGTCAAGTTCACCGCCCGGGGTGAAGTCACGGTGCACGCCCGCCAGCTTGAAGGGCCCGACCCCGAGGGACGCGCCGTGATCGAGTTCCGCGTCCAGGATAGCGGTATCGGCATCCCCCCCGACCGGGTCGGCTCCTTGTTCGAGGCCTTCAGTCAGGTCGATGCCTCGACCACACGCAAGTACGGGGGAACCGGCCTCGGTCTGGCCATCTGCCTGCGTCTGGTCGAATTGATGGGGGGACGCATCGGCGTGGAGAGCGAATTGGGCAAGGGCTCCACCTTCTGGTTCACCATGGCTGCCTGTGCGACGACGCTCCCTGCAACGGTCTCGGAATCAGGTGCGAGCGTGCTGCGGGGCAGTCGCGCGCTGATCGTCGACGATCATCCGACGAATGTGCGCATCCTTCGACGGCAGCTGGAACTCTGGGGCATGGAGGTGGCCAGTGCGGATTCGGGCGGCGACGCACTCACGTGGCTGGCGAGCCGCGGCGTACAGGATTCGGCAGAGGCGATGCGGTCCGGCTGGTTGCCCGATGTGATCATCACCGACATGCATATGCCGGAAATGGACGGCGTGGCACTGGCGCGCGCGTTGCGCGCCGGGCCTGCGTGGCGCGACATACCGCTGGTTCTGCTCAGTTCCGGCTTCATGCCGTCGGGAGACGAAAGCGCCCACCTGTTCGATGCCCGGCTGCTCAAGCCTGCCCGGCAGGCACAGCTCTGCCTCACCCTCGCGCGCTGCATCTCTTCGGATCATGTCGTGCAGAAGGCCATTTCACGGCCTGCCGCAGACCCGCGGCGCAACGTGACCGTCATGGTGGCGGACGACAATGCCGTGAATCTCAAGGTGGCCACGGCCATGCTGCGCAAGCTGGGCTACGACTTCGAGACGGCCGTCGACGGCCGTGAAGCGGTTGCTGCGGTTGGCCGTTCGTTGACCCAGGCGCGGCCCTTCGGCGCCATCCTCATGGACGTCAACATGCCGGATGTCGATGGACTCGATGCCACGCGCCAGATTCTGGACGCCTGGGGCGACAAGGCGCCGCCGGTGATCGCGCTGACTGCGGCCGCACTGCCCGAGGATCAGGCCCGCTGTCTGGCCGCCGGCATGGTGGACTACCTGACCAAACCCCTGCATGTCGCTTCCCTGGCGCTGGCACTGGAACGATGGGTGCCTGGGCCGCACACGCCGGCCCCGGGGACGACGGACCGTCGGGCGGAAGCGGTCATCCTGGCGCCGCTGGCAGATCCTGCTTCAGCGCCTCTGATGGATTTCGGGCGACTTGAGGAGTTTCGGGAGTTCGATGACGAGGACCTTTCGTTGACACGCGAGGTGATCGGCATGTTCGTCGTTGAGGCCCCACGGCGGCTGGCCGCCATCGAAGCCGCCCTCGCGGCCTACGACGCACCCGCGCTGGCGGCGGCCGCCCACGCGCTCAAGGGCGCCTCGGGCAACATTGGCGCATCGGCACTGCAGTCCGCCAGCAACCAGCTGGAAGAGGACGCCCGTCAGGGTGTGCCGCCGGATGCGGCGGCGCGCCTGGAGCGGCTGCACGAGCTCTGGTCTGCGACCCAGGCCGTGCTCGCGAACTGGGTGTGACCGAGCTGCGGGCCGCGGATGGCCTCAGGCTTTCAGCACGCCACGGCGCATCTGGTCCAGCTCCATGGTTTCGAACAAAGCCTTGAAGTTGCCTTCGCCGAAACCTTCGTTGCCCTTGCGCTGAATGAACTCGAAAAAGATCGGACCCAGCTGGTTCTCGCTGAAGATCTGCAGCAGCAGCTCGCTCGGGGTGCCATCCACCAGGATGTTGCGCTGGCGCAGCGCCTCCAGGTCTTCGCCGTGGCCGGGAATGCGCTTGTCGAGCAACTCGTAGTAGGTGTCGCTGGTGGTCAGCAGCGTCATGCCACCCAGCTGCAGTGCGTCCACCGTGTCGTACAGGTTGTCGCTGGCCAGCGCAATGTGCTGGATGCCCTCGCCGTGGTAGCGGTCCAGATACTCCTGGACCTGCCCGGCCTTGTCGTTGCCCTCTTCGTTGATCGGGATGCGGATCTTGCCGCAGGGGCTGGTCATGGCCTTGCTCTTGATGCCGGTCTGCTGGCCTTCAAGGTCGAAGTAGCGCACCTCGCGGAAATTGAAAAGTCGCTCGTAAAAGCCCGCCCACTCGCCCATGCGGCCGCGGTGCACGTTGTGCGTCAGGTGGTCGATCACCGTCATGCCATAGCCAGCGGGGTTCAGCTCGGCACCCGGCAGGGGTTCAAAGTCGACGTCGTAGAAGCCGATGTTGCCGATGTCGCCGTCTTTGGCACCGTTCTTGCCGCGCCAGCGGTCGATGAAATAGATGATCGAGTCGCCGATGCCCTTGATGGCCGGGATGTTCAGCTCGCCCGGCGCGGCTTGCCCCGCGTAGCCCCACGCGCCCAGGGACAACGCGCGCTCGTAGGCTGCCTTGGCGTCCTGCACCCGGAAGGCAATGGCACAGATGCTGGGGCCGTGCAGGCGGGCGAAGCGCTGAGCAAAGGAGTCGGGTTCGGCGTTGAGGATGAAGTTGATGCCGCCCTGGCGGTACAGCGTCACCGCCTTGTGGCGGTGCTTCGCGATGGCCTTGAAGCCCATGCGCTCGAACAGTTCGCCCATCGCCTGGGGATCGGGTGCGGCGTATTCGATGAATTCGAAACCGTCGGTGCCCATCGGGTTGTCCCATGGGGTGGCGGCAGGAGTGGGGGGTGTACTCGAAAGGCTCATGGTTTGTCTCCTGTGGGTGTGTGCAGACTGTAGCGTCGCAAAGCGTCACGTTTTCTGCAAACTGCGGCGCTGTGATGGCGCTTGACGCGCGTAAAGTGCAAAATTCGTCAAATGGAAGCACTTGACAAGCTGGATCGGCAGATCCTTCGCAACCTCCAGTCGGAAGGCCGCGCCACCTACGACGAAATTGCCGCCACGGTCGGGCTTTCGCCCAGTGCGGTGTTGCGCCGCGTCAAGCGGCTGGAAGCAGCGGGCGTCATCGACCGCTACGTCGCCCTGGTCAAACCCGAGGCTGTGGGGCTGGGGCTGACGGCTTACATCAACGTGCAGCTGGAAAAGCGTGCCGAGAGCGCCAAGCGAACCCCGATGGACCTGTTTCGCGCCAGCGTCCAGGCCTGGCCCGAAGTCGTGGAATGCTCGGCGCTGACGGGTGAAATGGATTTCCTGCTGCGCCTGGTGGTGGCGGACATGGCCGCCTATTCCCGCTTCATGATGGACACCCTGCTCAAGCACCCCAGCGTGCAGGATTGCAGGACCAGTTTTGTCATGGAGCGGGTCAAATCGACCACGGCCGTGCCCTTGGGCTGAGCCGCGCTGCGGTGCGGCACTCTGGATCTGCGGCATGAAAACCACAATGCGGCGTGCCAGAACGGGCTTCGCCAGATCGAATCAGTCCTGAAAAGATAGCAAGAAAGCACGATTTCGTGCTGGACGATGGTCGATTTCTTATGAAAAATGGTTTCAGAGGTACCGTCTGTGCGCTGGCCCGCATGGTTTTGGAGTGCATGAACTAGGGAAAACCCTTATATTGACACCATGGTTCAACCCATAGACCTCCTGAAAGCGTCCCTCGAAGCCGGTCGTGAACTGTTTCGTCACCCGAGCGCTCCGGACACCACACCGCATGCAGAGCCGACGCCTGCAGCGCATCACCATGCGCTCTCACTGGTTCCCATCCGCGCGATCGGCCCGTCCGAGCGGGAACGTGTGGCCCGCCACCTGTTGCACCTGGAGCCGCAAGACCGTTACCTGCGCTTCGGTTACGCGGCCACTGACGAGCACATCCGCCGCTATGTCAGCGGGCTCGACTTTGACCGCGATGACATCTTTGGCATCTACAACCGCAAGCTCGAACTGATCGCCATGGCGCATCTGGCCTATGCGGTGGACCCGCGACGCGCCTCCTGCGCCGAGTTCGGTGTGTCGGTGCTGCCGCACGCACGGGGGCGCGGCTATGGCGCGCGGCTGTTCGACCGTGCGATGATGCATGCGCGCAACCAAGGCGTGACGATGATCTTCATCCACGCTCTGACGGAAAACACCACCATGCTGGGCATTGCCCGCAAGGCCGGCGCCACCGTGGTACGCGACGGCAGCGAGAGCGAGGCGCACCTGAGTCTTTCACCCGCCAACCTGGACACCCATGTGAGCGAATTGGTCGAGCAGCAGTTCGCCGAGGCCGACTACCTGGTCAAGTCCCAGAGCAAGCGCCTGCACGACCTGATCGTCCGTCCCAAAGCGGCCGACGAGGGGGCTCGTACGGCGCCGCATTCCGCGCAGGACTGAGCGCACGCCCGACGCGCGTCGGGCGGCTGCTTGGCGAGCACCGGGCGGTGCCGCATGTCCTCGGCACGGTTTCCGCTATCCTTGCGATTCCTAAACCACCGCACGTCCTGCACTTCCCGGCTGTGTCAGATCCTCACCCCGCCCGTCCTGCCGAGCGCGAAGACAAGCGCTCCTTCCTGCAGAAGCTGGCTGAATTCATCCATCCCGGACCGGATTCGCCCGAGGAACTGATCGAGGCGCTGGTCGAGGCGGAGGACAACAAGGTGATCAACGCCGAGAGCCGCGCGATGCTCGAAGGCGTGATCCGCATGGCGGACATGACGGCCGGCGATGTCATGGTGGCTGCGCCGCGCATGGACCTGATCGACATCGCTTCGCCCTACGACGCCTTGCTGCACCTGGTGATCGACACCGCGCACTCGCGTTTCCCCGTGTTCGAGGGCGATCGGGAGAACATCATCGGCATCCTGATGGCCAAGGATCTGCTCAAGCTGCAACGCGCGCCGGAACTCAATATTCGCGCCCTGCTGCGCCCGGCCGTCTTCGTGCCGGAAAGCAAGGGCCTGAACGACCTGTTGCGCGACTTCCGCGGCAACCGCAACCACCTGGCCATCGTGATCGACGAGTTCGGCCGCACCGCGGGCCTGATCACGATCGAAGACGTGCTGGAGCAGATTGTCGGCGAGATCGAGGACGAGTTCGACGTGGCCGAGGACGACGGCGACATCTTCGGCCTGCCCGACCGCAGTTTCCGCGTCAGCGGCGACACCGCGATCGAGCGCATCGAGGAGGCTTTCGGCGTGCGCATCTCCAGCGCCGATGCGGACCAGGATTTCGACACGATCGGCGGGCTGATCGCCCACAAGATGGGTCATGTGCCCAAGCGCGGGGAACACCATGTGCTGGCCGGCCTGAGTTTCACGGTGCAGCACACCCGTGGCGGTGCGGTGCGCTGGTTCAAGGTGTCGCCGGTGGCCGGGTTGCCGGCCACGGCGCGCTGAGGCGTCCGCGCCCTGATGCGCGCGCGCCTGCTGCCCACGGCATCGGTTCTGCTGGCCGGCCTGGCGCAGGCTGCCTCGATCGCCCTCCCTGGCAGTGGCCAGCCCCTCTGGTGGCTGCAGATCCTGAGCCTGTCAGTGCTGGGCTGGCAGCTCAATGGCTGCGCGGGCCACCTGGCTTCCTGGAGCAGCAGCACCTGGAGCGATGCGGAGCGCCGCCCACCCTGGCAGACGGGATGGCGCGGCGCGGCCTGGCTGGGCTGGGTGTTTGCCACCGCCTGGCTCAGTGGCACCTTCTGGTGGCTCTTCATTTCCATGCACACCTATGGCGGGCTGCCGGCCGCGCTGGCCGTCGTGGCGGTGCTGGCCCTGGCCGGGGCCCTTTCGCTGTATTACGCGGCGGCCTGCGCCGTGTTTTTCAAGCTTTTTTCCGGCTTTCCCAGCGTCAGATGGATGTGGGCAGCTATCTGTTTTGCATCGGCCTGGACCCTGGCCGAGTTGGCACGGGGCCGCTGGTTCACCGGTTTTCCCTGGGGCGCGGGCGGTTATGCCCACACCGCCGGACCGCTGGCGAACTATGCCCCGTGGCTGGGCGTCTATGGCGTCGGCGCGGTGGCGGCCTGGGCCGCCTTCATGTTGCCGGGCCTGGTGTTGATCTCCCAGGGACGGCTGCGGCGCGCGGCGGCGCTGGTTGCGGTCGCCCTGATCCTGCCCTTGGGTGCCCGATGGGCGATGCCGTCGTTCACGCACAGCAGTGGCGCGCTGGATGTGGCCTTGCTGCAGGGCAATATCCCCCAGGATGAAAAATTCCAGCCGGGCACCGGCGTCGCCGACGCGCTGCGCTGGTACGGCGGCGCGCTCAGGGACAGTCGTGCCCTGCTGACGGTCGCCCCCGAAACCGCGCTGCCCCTGCTACCGCGTCAGCTGCCGCCGGGTTACTGGGACGCGCTGCAGGAGCGCTACACCCGCAATGACCGCGCCGCGCTGATCGGCATCCCGCTGGGCAACGCCCGCGACGGCTATACCAACGCGGTGGTGGGGCTGAAACCGGGCCAGTCGGAGGTTTACCGCTACGACAAGCACCATCTGGTTCCCTTTGGCGAATTTGTTCCCCCCTTCTTCCAGTGGTTCCTCGACATGATGAACATCCCGCTGGGCGAATTCCGTCGCGGGGCACTGGCGCAGCCCTCGTTCGATTTCAAGGGCCAGCGCCTGGCGCCCAACATCTGCTACGAAGACCTCTTCGGCGAGGAGCTGGGCGCGCGCTTTGCGGACGCCGGGCGAGCGCCGACCCTTCTTGTCAACGTCAGCAACATCGCCTGGTTCGGCGACAGTGTGGCCATCGACCAGCACCTGCAGATCTCGCGCATGCGTGCGCTGGAGTTCGAGCGCCCGATGCTGAGGGCCACCAACACCGGGCCCACGGTCATCATCGACCACCAGGGCGAGGTTACCGCCCGTCTGCCCCGGCTCACCCGCGGCGTGCTGGAAGGCGTGGTGCAAGGACGCAGCGGCAACACGCCTTTTGCCACCTGGGTGGCGCGCCTGGGCCTGTGGCCGTTCTGGGGCCTTGCCGCGCTCGTGCTGACCTTCGCGGCCTGGCAGAACCGGCGCCAGCACGGCTGAGGCGGCAGCGGTCGGGTCCCCAGCGGCCGGCTGACCCTGCGCCCCGTAAAATCAGGGGTTTTCGCAGCCCGCGTGCGAACCTGCCTGCCCGACCGGCCCCGGGGGGCGCCTTCCCTGGATCCTTTTGCCCATGCTCACCTTCCAACAAATCATCCTCAAGCTGCAGTCCTACTGGGACGCCCAGGGCTGCGCGCTGCTGCAGCCTTACGACATGGAAGTTGGCGCCGGGACCAGCCACACCGCCACCTTTTTGCGCGCGCTCGGCCCCGAACCCTGGAAGGCCGCCTATGTGCAGCCCAGCCGCCGGCCCAAGGACGGTCGCTACGGCGAGAACCCCAACCGCCTGCAGCACTACTACCAGTACCAGGTGGTGCTCAAGCCAGCGCCCTCGAACATCCTGGAGCTGTACCTTGGCAGCCTGGAGGCACTGGGTTTTGATCTGAAGAAGAACGACATCCGCTTCGTCGAGGACGACTGGGAGAACCCCACGCTGGGCGCCTGGGGGCTGGGCTGGGAGGTCTGGCTCAACGGCATGGAAGTCACGCAGTTCACCTACTTCCAGCAGGTTGGCGGCATTGACTGCCGGCCGATTACCGGCGAGATCACCTACGGCCTGGAACGCCTGGCCATGTACCTGCAGGGCGTGGACAACGTCTACAACCTTAAGTGGACGGACAGCATGAGCTATGGCGACGTCTACCTGCAGAACGAGAAGGAGCAGTCGGCCTACAACTTCGAGCACTCCGACGCCGACTTCCTGTTCACCGCGTTCGGCGCGCACGAGAAGCAGGCCAAGTACCTGATGGAGCAGCAACTGGCGCTGCCGGCCTACGAACAGGTGCTCAAGGCCGCCCACAGCTTCAACCTGCTGGACGCGCGCGGCGCCATCAGCGTGACGGAGCGCGCCGCCTACATCGGCCGCATCCGGGATCTGGCGCGCAAAGTGGCCCGCAGCTATCTGGACAGCCGGGCTCGCCTCGGATTCCCGATGGCGCCCAAGGCCTGGAGCGACGAGGTGCTGGCCGATCTGGCCAAGGCCGAACAGAAAAAGGCCGCCTGAGCCGGGAGAACCAGAACATGACCACCCAGAACCTGCTTGTCGAACTCTTCGTGGAAGAGCTGCCGCCCAAGGCGTTGAAGAAGCTCGGCGAATCCTTTGCCGGCGTGCTCGCCGATCAACTCATGGTCCAGGGCCTGACCTCGGCCGATACCGTCGTCACGCCCTATGCTTCCCCGCGCCGCCTGGCCGCGCACATCAGCCACGTCTGGCTCAAGGCCGAGGACAAGGCCGTGCAACAAAAACTGATGCCCGTGGCCGTGGGCCTGGACGCCGCCGGCCATCCGACCGCGGCCCTGCTGAAGAAGCTGGGTGCGCTCGGCGCCGATGTGACCGACCCGGCGACGCTGGCCGCCTCGCTCAAGCGAGCCCCCGACGGCAAGGCCGAAGCATTGTTCTACGACAGCCTGGTCACTGGCGCCACGCTGGACGTCGGGCTGCAGAAGGCCCTCGACGAAGCCATTGCCAAGTTGCCGATCCCCAAGGTCATGAGCTACCAGCTCGAGACCGACTGCGAGTTGCCCGGCTGGAGCAGCGTGAACTTCGTGCGCCCCGCGCACAGCCTGGTGGCGCTGCACGGCACCACCGTGGTGCCGGTCAAGGCGCTGGGCCTGAGCGCGGGCCACACCACGCAAGGCCATCGTTTCGAGGCCGCGGTCTCGCCGGTGGTGATTGCCAACGCTGACGCGTACGCCGACACGCTGGCGCGCGACGGCGCCGTGATCGCCTCCTTCGATGCACGCCGCGCCGAGATCGGACGCCAGCTGGCCGCGGCGGCCGAACAGGTGGGCGGCGGCTGCCGGCCGATCGAGGACGACGCCTTGCTCGACGAGGTGACCGCGCTGGTCGAACGCCCGAACGTGCTCGTCTGCACCTTCGAGGCGCAGTTCCTCGACGTGCCGCAGGAGTGCCTGATCCTGACCATGAAGGCCAACCAGAAATACTTCCCGCTGCTGGATGCGGCCGGAAAGCTCACCAACCAGTTCCTGGTGGTCAGCAACATCAGCCCGGCGGACGCCAGCGCCGTGACCGGCGGTAACGAGCGCGTGGTGCGCCCGCGCCTGGCCGACGCCAAGTTCTTCTTCGATCAGGACCGCAAGAAAACGCTGGAGTCGCGCGTGACGGGGCTGGACAAGGTGGTGTACCACAACAAGCTCGGCACCCAGGGCGAGCGCATGGCGCGCGTGCGCGCCATCGCCCGCGTCATCGGCCAGCAGCTGGGCGGTGAAACCCTGGCGCAGGCGGCCGACACCGCCGCGCGTCTGGCCAAGACCGATCTGCTGACCGACATGGTGGGCGAGTTCCCCGAGCTGCAGGGCATCATGGGCGGCTATTACGCGCGCCATGACGGCCTGTCCGAAGACATCGCCTTCGCCATCGAAGACCACTACAAGCCGCGCTTCGCCGGCGACGAGCTGCCACGCAACGCTGTGGGCGTGGCGGTGGCACTGGCCGACAAGATGGAAACGCTGGTGGGCATGTTCGGCATCGGCAACCTGCCCAGCGGCGACAAGGACCCGTTCGCGCTGCGCCGCCATGCGCTGGGCGTGATCCGCATGCTGACCGAGAAAGACCTGCCGCTGGACTTGGGCGCGCTGGTCGCGGGGGCAGTGCCAGCCTTCGGCGACAGAATTGCCGACGCCTCCCCGGCGCTGACCGACTTCATCTACGATCGTCTGGCCGGCTCGCTGCGCGAGCAGGGTTACAGCGCGCAGGAGGTCGATGCGGTTCTGGCCCTGCGCCCGCAGCGCCTGGGGCAGGTCGGCCGGCTGCTGGCGGCCGTGCGGGCCTTTGCCGCGCTACCGGAAAGTCCGGCGCTGGCCGCGGCCAACAAGCGCATCGGCAACATCCTGAAGAAGGCCGGCGACGTCGACGCCCATGTCAACCCGAAACTGCTGCAGGAGCCCGCCGAACAGCAGCTGTTTGCCGCCATGCAGCGTTTCGTGCCCGAGGCCAATGCGCAGTTCGAAAGCGGCGACTACACCACCTCGCTGCAGACCCTGGCGGTGCTGCATTCCGCGGTCGACGCCTTCTTCGACGACGTCATGGTCAATGCCGAAGAGATGGACCTGCGCCTGAACCGCCAGGGCCTGCTCAAGTGCCTGCACGACGCGATGAACCGCGTGGCCGACCTGTCGCGCCTCGCCTGAAGCCATGGACCGCCCCGCATGGCATGTCGTCGCTGCCTCCCGAGGGGGCTGGCCTGCCTTGGGGCGGCCCGGCGGCAGGCCGCAGGCTATGCTGGAGCGCACCATGAAACTGGTCATCCTTGAGCGCGACGGCACGATCAACCATGACGGCGACCCGTTCATCACGTCGCCGGAGGACTGGACCCCGTTGCCCGGCGCACTCGATGCCATTGCGCGACTGAATCACGCGGGCTTTCATGTCGCGGTCGCCTCCAACCAGCCCGGCCTGGGGCGCGGCCTGATCGACGTGGCCACGCTCAACACCATCCATTCCCGCATGCACAAGATGCTGGCGGCGGTGGGCGCGCGGGTCGATGCCGTCTTCTTCTGCCCCCATACCGCCGACGACAGTTGCACCTGCCGCAAGCCGCTTGCGGGGCTGTTCGAGCAGATCGGCGAGCGCTACGGACTTGACCTGCACGGCGTGGCCGCCTGCGGTGACAACCTGGAGCATCTGCTGGCCGCACAGGCCGCGGGCTGCGAACCGCACCTGGTGCTCACCGGCAAGGCTGCGGTACTGGCCGGCCATCCCTTGCCAGACGGGTTCCCAAGGGGCACGCAGGTCCATGCCGACCTGGGCGCGTTTGCCAGCCACCTGATCGCACGCCAGGGGCGTTGAGGCGTGCAGGACCGGTCGCGCCCGCAGTCTTTCCGGACGCCGCTTGCGCGCCGGCTGCTGCGACGGCTGGTACATCATGGGGGCCGTGCGTGATGCGCCCTTTGCTTCAGTTCACGCTGGATCTGTTTGGCGCAGCGCCAGCGGTGGCGCAGCGCCCCAGCCCCGGCCGAACGCCGGGTGTGGGGCCGGATTCTGCAGAAAATACGGCACGTCCCAGCGTCGAATGGTCGTTGAACGCTATTGATACTGCAGCGTCTGGCGCGGTGCCGGGCGCGTCCCTGGAGCACCTGCTGGCGCCGCAGCGCTTTGTCCATCCGCGCGCCAACCGGGCCATCGCCCTGGGCAGCACCCATGTCAGCTACGAGTTCCGCCGCGGCAAGCGGCGCACCATCGGTTTTTCGATCGGGCCCGATGGTCTGGCTGTGCGCGCGCCGGCCTGGGTGCCGTTGCACGAAGTGGATGCTGCGTTGCTGGAGAAGGCCGGCTGGATCGTGCGCAAGCTCGGCGAGGCGCGTGAACGCCTGGGGCGCGTCGAGTCCGCGCGCATCGAGTGGCGCGACGGCGCGGCGATTCCCTACCTTGGTGAGCCCGTGCGGCTGGTGCTGGATCCGCGCCACGGCTTCAAGGCGGCCGGTGCGCAGCTTCACGCGGATGAGGCGGGCCGGGTGTTGCTTGTCGCCTTGCCGCATGGTGCCACGGCACCGCAGATCCGCGACGCGGTGCAGGCCTGGCTGATGCGTCAGGCTCACCGCTGTTTCATCGAGCGACTCGACCACTTCGCACCGCAGCTCGGGGTGCGCTGGAAGAAGTTGAGCCTGTCCAACGCTGGCACCCGCTGGGGCAGCGCCAGCGCGGATGGTTCGATCCGCCTGAACTGGCGGCTGGTGCATTTCCGTCCGGCGGTGATCGACTATGTGGTGGCCCACGAACTGAGCCATCTGCGCGTGATGGACCACAGCCCGCGCTTCTGGGACACGGTGGAGTCGGTCCTGCCCGACTATGGCGCGTTGCGCGTCGAACTCAAGCGCCAGCCGGTTCCGAACTGGTAGCGCGTCAACCGATGCCCGTTGGCACCGCATTGGCAAGCGGCGCAACCGTCCGGCGGGAGAGGCGGTGATGGCAGGAGATTCGTCGAGGTTGAGGTCGGTTTCAGGGCCCGCAGATTTTCGTCCATAATTGACGTTTACGTAAACGTCAACCATGCGCGGCCGATCCAGGCAGTGCAGGTTGGCGCGGCAGGCACCTTGTTGACCCCTTCTCCGGAACGCTGGCATGGCCACCACTTACAGCATCAGTGATCTCGCGCGGGAATTTGACCTGACGACGCGGGCGATCCGTTTCTATGAGGACATGGGCCTGCTGCAGCCCGGACGCTCCGGTCCCGGCGGGCGCAGCCGGGTGTACACCCCGCGTGACCGCACGCGCCTGAAGCTGACCTTGCGCGCCAAACGGCTCGGTCTGTCCCTGTCGGAGGCCAAGGAGCTGATCGACATGTACGACAGCCCGCGCGACACCGGCCCGCAGCTGCGCAAGTTCCTGGTCGTGCTGGCGGCGCACCGCCAGCAGCTCGAGGAGCAACTGGCCGAGGTGCAGGCCAATCTCGACGAGGTGAAGGTGCACGAAAAAGAGGCCCGCGCGCTGCTGGCGCGGACCGACAAGGCCGCATTGCCCGCTGGCGCCGCCGGCAAGCTGGCCGGGGTTGCGCCATGACCGCCATCTTCGAGCGCGTGCAGAAAAGTTTCGAGCGCCAGGGCATGATGCAGCACCTCGATGCGCGCCTGGTCAAGGTCGAGCACGGGTTGGTCGAGCTGGTGCTGCCCTATTCGGACAAGGTCACGCAGCAGCAGGACGGCTTTCATGGCGGCGCCATGGGGGCCGTGGCCGACATCGCAGGCGGCTACGCCGCCCTGACCGTCACACCCGAGGGATCGGAAGTGGTGACGGTGGAATACAAGATCAACTTCCTGGGAAGCTTCAAGGGCGGCGAATTGCGCGCCACCGGCCGCGTGGTCAAGGGTGGCAAACGCATCATCGTGACCACCGCCGAGGTGGTGCATGTGGACGACGAGGGCAAGACCTCGCCCTGCGCCGTGATGCAGCAGACCCTGGTTCCGGTGCCCAAGAATTATTGAAACCCTGCGGGACAGCGCCATCCGCGCGCGGGCGCATGGCGCTGTCCCCATCCAGCCGACTATTTTGAAAAGGAGACCCTCATGACCAACCTGCCCGG
The DNA here is from genome assembly GCF_022705245.1 of Candidatus Skiveiella danica. Taxonomy (NCBI): domain Bacteria; kingdom Pseudomonadati; phylum Pseudomonadota; class Betaproteobacteria; order Burkholderiales; family Comamonadaceae; genus Candidatus Skiveiella; species Candidatus Skiveiella danica. Next base: position 20,305 of record NZ_JAKJEW010000030.1, read on the forward strand.
ACTCAACTTCCAGCTTGGCGAAGACATCGACGCGCTGCGCGATGCGGTGCGCGAATTCGCCCAGGCGGAGATCGCCCCGCGCGCCTTCGAAATCGACCGCGACGACCAGTTCCCGATGGACTGCTGGCGCAAGATGGGCGAGCTCGGCGTGCTGGGCATCACCGTGCCCGAGCAGTACGGTGGCGCCAACATGGGCTACCTCGCCCACATGGTGGCCATGGAGGAGATCAGTCGCGCCAGCGCCTCGGTGGGCCTGTCCTACGGCGCGCACAGCAATCTGTGCGTGAACCAGATCAACCGCAACGGCACCGAGGCGCAGAAGCAGAAGTACCTGCCCAAGCTGATCAGCGGCGAGCACGTGGGCGCGCTGGCCATGAGCGAGCCCGGCGCTGGTTCCGACGTCATCAGCATGAAACTGAAGGCCGAGGACAAGGGCGGCTACTACCTGCTCAACGGCAGCAAGATGTGGATCACCAACGGCCCCGACGCCGACACCCTGGTGGTCTATGCCAAGAGCGAGCCCGAGCTCGGCGCGCGCGGCGTCACGGCCTTCCTGATCGAGAAGGGCATGAAGGGCTTTTCCATCGCGCAGAAGCTCGACAAGCTCGGCATGCGCGGCAGCCACACCGGCGAGCTGGTATTCCAGAACGTGGAAGTGCCGGCCGAGAACATCCTGGGCGGCCTCAACAGCGGCGCCAGGGTGCTGATGAGCGGCCTGGACTACGAGCGCGCCGTGCTCACCGGCGGTCCGCTGGGCATCATGCAGGCGGTGATGGACAACGTGATCCCCTACATCCACGACCGCAAGCAGTTCGGCCAGAGCATCGGCGAGTTCCAGCTCATCCAGGGCAAGGTGGCCGACATGTACACCGTCCTGCAGGCGGGGCGCAGCTTTGCTTACACCGTGGCCAAGAATCTGGACCTGTTGGGCACCGAGCACGTGCGCCAGGTGCGCAAGGACTGCGCCAGCGTCATCCTTTGGTGCGCCGAGAAAGCCACCTGGATGGCGGGCGAGGGCGTGCAGATCTTTGGCGGCAACGGTTACATCAACGAGTACCCGCTGGGCCGCTTGTGGCGCGACGCCAAGCTCTACGAGATCGGCGCCGGCACCAGCGAGATCCGCCGCATGCTGATCGGCCGCGAGCTGTTCGGCGAGACGATGTAAGACCCGCCCCGACCTTGGGCCTGGCATCCCGTCGACCCCGGCGGGGCCGGCCTTTCGCTACCATGCGCGCATGACCTCCAATATCCAGCTCCTCATCGACAACAACCGCGCCTGGGCCACCCAGATGGTGCAGCAACGCCCCAACTTCTTCAGCGACCTGGCGCAACAGCAGACACCCAAATACCTGTGGATCGGCTGCTCGGACAGCCGGGTGCCGGCCAACCAGATCACCGGGCTGGAGCCGGGCGAAGTGTTCGTGCACCGCAACGTGGCCAACGTGGTGGTGCCCTCGGACTTGAACGCGCTGTCGGTGATCCAGTTCGCCGTGGACCACCTCAAGGTGGAGCACATCATGGTGGTGGGCCACTACGGCTGCGGCGGTGTGCGTGCGGCCCTGCGTGGCACGCGGGTGGGGCTGGTGGACAACTGGCTGCGCCACGTCAGTGACGTGCGCCTGCGCCACCGCAAACGGCTGGACCACCTGGACCCCCAGGCCCAGGAAGACGCGCTGATCGACGTGAACGTGATCGAGCAGGTCGGGCATGTGGCCACCAGCACGGTCCTGCAGGACGCCTGGGCGCGTGGCCAGAACGTGGCCGTGCATGGTCTGGTCTACGGCCTGTCGGACGGCCTGCTCAAGGACCTTGGGGTGTCGATGGCCCGTGCAGAGTCCGTGGTCGAAACGTTCCGCAACGCGCTCAAGCGCTATCCCCGGGCGGCCGCCATCCGCCCCTGACCACGCCCGGCCGTCCATGCTGCTGCAGAAACTCGATTCGCCGCTGGCCGGGGACATCGCCCGGGCCATGATCGACGGGTTCAACCGGCATTACCAGCTGTTTCGCACCGAGTCGGCGCGCGCACGCCACCGCTTCGAGACATCGGACTGGCACGGCCAGCAGCGCGGCCAGCGCGAGCGCATCGAGTTCTACGACCTGCGCGTGCGCGAATGCTCGCGGCGGCTTGAGCGTGAGTTCAAGGCCGCCGAGCAGCCCATGGAGGTGTGGCAACAGGTCAAGCTGCTGTACATCGGCATGCTGGTCGACCATCGCCAGCCCGAGCTGGCCGAAACCTTCTTCAACTCGGTGACGACCAAGATCCTGCACCGCAGCTATTTCCAGAACGACTTCATCTTCGTGCGTCCGGCCATCAGCACCGAGTACATCGAGCCCGAGGACCCGGCCCGCGGCGCCACCTACCGCGCCTACTACCCGCGCCGCGACACCATCCTCGCCGAGATCCGGCGCATGGTGCGTGACTTCGGCCTGCGTGTCGATTTCGATGATTTCGAGCGCGACACCCTTTTCGTGCACGAGGCGCTGATGGGCCTGTTCGACCACGGGCACCTGCGCGCCAACTTCCAGATTCAGGTGCTGTCCAGCCTGTTCTACCGCAACAAGGGTGCGTATGTGGTGGGCAAGGTCATCAACGGCTTTCAGGAGTTGCCGTTCGCATTGCCCATCCTGCATGCGCCCTCGGGCAAGCTCGTGATCGATGCGCTGCTCGATGGCGAGGACGAGCTGCTGATCCTGTTCAGCTTCGCGCGCGCCTACTTCATGGTCGACATGGAGATTCCGTCGGCCTACGTGCAGTTCCTGCGCAGCCTGATGCCGCGCAAGCCGCGCGCCGAGTTCTACAACGCGCTGGGCCTGGCCAAGCAGGGCAAGACGCTGTTCTACCGCGACTTTCTCTCGCACCTGCGCCACAGCACCGACCGCTTCCGCATCGCGCCCGGCATCAAGGGCATGGTCATGCTGGTGTTCGACCTGCCGAGCTTCCCCTTCGTGTTCAAGGTCATCAAGGACTTCTATCCGTCGCAAAAGGACACCTCGCGCGAGCAGATCCGCGGCAAATACCTGCTCGTGAAGCAGCACGACCGCGTGGGCCGCATGGCCGACACGCTGGAGTTTTCCGAGGTGGCTTTCCCGTTCGACCGCTTCGAGCCCGAGCTGGTCGCCGAGCTTCAGAAATTTGCGCCCAGCCAGCTGGAAATTTCCGACCGTGACGGCGACGGCCAGACCGAGCTGATCCTCAAGCACCTCTACATCGAGCGGCGCATGATTCCGCTCAACATCTACCTGCAGGAAGCCTTCGACGTGCTGCGTCCCGGCATTGGCGCCCCCGACGGCGCATTGCGCCGCGCCCAGGCGCAGATCGAACATGCCGTCGTCGAATACGGCAACGCGATCAAGGACCTGGTGGCGGCCAACATCTTCCCGGGCGACATGCTCTGGAAGAACTTCGGCATCACGCGCCACGGCAAGGTGGTGTTCTACGACTATGACGAGATCGAGTACATCACCGACTGCAACTTCCGCCGGGTCCCCGCGCCGCGCAACGAGGAGGACGAGATGAGCGGCGAGATCTGGTACAGCGTCGGCCCCAAGGATGTGTTCCCCGAGACCTTCGGGCCTTTCCTGCTGGGCAATCCGCGCGTGCGGGAGGTGTTCATGCAGCACCATGCCGACCTGCTGGACGTGGTCTTCTGGCAAAGCCACCAGGCGCGCATCCGCGAAGGCCATGTCTACGATGTGTTTCCCTACGAACAGCACAAGCGCTTTCGCCCGCTGCCCACCGACGCCCAGCTGGCGGCCTCGATCTGAAAGGAAGAACTTCTGTTTTGATAGCTGACCATGACCATCCCACGCCGGGAAGGTGCCATTTTTTCTGAAAATTTGACTGAAAGGACCTGAAATGAGTGATTCCATCGTGATCGTCAGCGCTGCCCGCACCCCCATGGGCAGTTTCCAGGGCGACTTCGCCTCCCTCGCCGCGCACGACCTCGGCGGTGCGGCCATCAAGGCCGCGGTCGAGCGCGCCGGCATCCAGCCCGCTCTGGTCGATGAAGTGATCTTCGGCAACTGCCTGATGGCCGGGCAGGGGCAGGCCCCGGCGCGCCAGGCCGGCTTCAAGGGCGGCCTGCCCAAGAGCGCCGGCGCCGTCACCTTGAGCAAGATGTGCGGCTCCGGCATGCGCGCGGCCATGTTTGCCCACGACATGCTGCTGTCGGGCAGCGCGGACGTGGTGGTGGCTGGCGGCATGGAGAGCATGACCAACGCGCCTTACCTTCTGCCCAAGGCGCGCGCCGGCTACCGCATCGGCCACGACCGCATCTTCGACCACATGATGCTTGACGGCCTCGAAGACGCCTACGAGCCGGGCCGCTCCATGGGCACATTCGGCGAAGACTGCGCCGCCAAGTACAGCTTCACCCGCGCCGAGCAGGACGCTTTCGCCACCGCCAGCGTGCAGCGCGCCAAGGCCGCCACCGAGACCGGCGCCTTCGCGGCGGAGATCGCGCCGGTGACAGTCAAGGGCCGCGGCGGGGACACCGTGGTCTCCATCGACGAAGGTCCCGGCAAGGTCAAGCTGGACAAGATCCCCACGCTCAAACCCGCGTTCAAGAAGGACGGCACCATCACCGCTGCCTCCAGCAGCTCGATCAACGACGGCGCCGCCGCCCTGGTGATGATGACCGCCGCCACCGCTACCAAGCTCGGCCTCAAGCCGCTGGCGCGCATCGTCAGCCACGCGGTGCACGCGCAGGAACCCGAATGGTTTGCCACCGCCCCCGTGGGCGCCACGCAGAAGGCGCTGGCCAAGGCCGGCTGGAGCGTGGCCGACGTGGACCTGTGGGAAGTCAACGAGGCCTTTGCCGTGGTGCCGATGGCGCTGATGAAGGAGCTGAACCTCTCGCACGAGATCGTCAACGTCAACGGCGGCGCCTGCGCGCTGGGCCACCCGATCGGCGCGAGTGGTGCGCGCATCATGGTCACGCTGATCCACGCGCTGAAGGCCCGCGGCCTCAAGAAAGGCCTGGCCACGCTGTGCATCGGCGGCGGCGAAGCCACTGCTGTGGCGCTGGAACTGCTTTGATATTGATAGCAAATTGTGGCCATTCCACGCTTGGATGGTCATGTTTTGATTCAATAGTTCGCTCATGAGCACCGTTCTGGTCATTGGCGCCTCGCGCGGCATCGGCCTGGAGTTCGTCCGGCAGTACCTTGCGGGCGGCGCGCGGGTCATTGCCACCGTGCGTGACGACCCGGCGCGGCAGCAGCTGCAGGCCCTGGGCGCGCAGGTGCTGAAGGTGGACGTGGCCCAGCCCGCCAGCGTGAGCGGCCTGGCCTGGCAGCTCGATGGCGAGGCCATCGACATCGCGCTGTACGTGGCCGGTGTCATGAGCCGTGGCAGCGCCACCGAGCCGCCCACCCAGCCCGAGTTCGACCGCGTCATGCACGCCAACGTGCTCGGCGCGATGCAGGTCATCCCGCAGGTAGCGCCGCTGGTGGCCGCGGCCAGCCAGGGCCGGGGCGGCCGCTTTGTCTTCCTCTCCAGCGTGATGGGGCAGATCGGCACCGTCGCCAGCAGCGACTGCTGGCTGTACCGCGTCAGCAAGGCCGCGCTCAACATGGCGGTGGCCTCCGCCCAGCCCAGCTACCCCGGAGTGACGATGGTGGCGATGCACCCCGGCTGGGTGCAGACCGACATGGGTGGCGCCGGTGCGCCCTTGGGCGTGACCGACAGCGTGCGCACCATGATCCGCACGCTGGATGCCCTGACCCCGGCCGACCGTGGCCGTTTCCTGCAACACGACGGCACGCCTTACCTGGGCTGGTAGGCGTCCCCCATCCACCACCAGACGAAAGTAACTCCATGCTGCTGACCCAAGACCAGGAAATGATCCGCGACGCGGTGCGCGCGTTTGCCCAGGAAGAGCTGTGGCCGAACGCCGCCCGGTGGGACAAGGAACACCACTTCCCGAAGGATGTGCACCGGGGCCTGGCAGCACTCGGCGCCTACGGCATCTGCGTGCCCGAGGAATACGGCGGCGCGCACCTCGACTACCTGACGCTGGCGCTGGTGCTCGAAGAAATCGCCGCGGGTGACGGTGGCACCAGCACCGCCATCAGCGTGACCAACTGCCCGGTCAACGCCATCCTGATGCGCTACGGCAACGAGGCCCAGAAGCAGCAGTGGCTGACCCCGCTGGCACAGGGCGAGCTGCTCGGCGCCTTCTGTCTCACCGAGCCGCACGTGGGCAGTGACGCTTCGGCCTTGCGCACCACGGCGGTGAAGGAGGGCGATGGCTACGTCATCAACGGCGTCAAGCAGTTCATCACCAGCGGCCAGAACGGCGACGTGGCGATCGTCATCGCCGTCACCGACAAGGGCGCGGGCAAGAAAGGCATGAGCGCCTTCTTCGTGCCCACCAGCGCGCCCGGCTACGTGGTGGCGCGGCTCGAAGACAAGCTGGGCCAGCACAGCAGCGATACCGCACAGATCAACTTCGACAACTGCCGCATCCCGGTGGAGAACCTGATCGGCGCGGAAGGCGAAGGCTACAAGATCGCGCTGTCGGCGCTGGAAGGCGGGCGCATCGGCATCGCCGCGCAAAGCGTGGGCATGGCCCGCAGCGCGCTCGATGTGGCCATCGCCTACGCCAAGGATCGCCAGAGCTTCGGCACCGCCATCTTCAACCACCAGGCGGTGGGCTTTCGCCTGGCCGAGTGCGCCACGCGGCTGGAGGCTGCGCGTCAGCTGATCTGGCACGCCGCCAGCCTGCGCGACGCCGGCCGCCCCTGCCTGAAGGAAGCCGCGATGGCCAAGCTCTTCGCCAGCGAAACCGCCGAGGCCATCTGCAGCGCCGCCATCCAGACCCTGGGTGGCTACGGCTACGTGAGCGACTTCCCGGTCGAGCGCATCTACCGCGACGTGCGGGTGTGCCAGATCTACGAAGGCACGTCCGACGTGCAGAAGATCATCATCCAGCGGGGGCTGTGAGGGGCGGAAGTCCTGCGATTGATGGTTGAAAACCAACCGTTGAGTGGATGATTTTTAGTCACTCAAACAGCTTCGGCTACATTAACCTCAGACTCATTTCCCCGAGCGAGACCCGGTGGCTGGCTGCAAGACTGCGTTATTTCTTGTCTTTTTCGGCCAAATAGCAGCCACCTTCATAGGTAACGATGGCTCCTGCCGTTATTGCTGCAGGAATGATGACGAACGGCGACAGAAGGACGGCCCCGACGCTGCCAATGGTGCCAGCGGTACCCGCCAAGATCCCTGCCGTCCCGGCTGCTGAGGCGCCCGCCGCAGTAGACCCAAGCATCGCAGCGCCGGTAACCCCATTGGTAATGGCGTACAAACCGGCCGCTTTCATACCTACGCCAACCGCCGCCGCAGCACCGGCACCCGTGGCGACTGAGCCCGCGACGGGAGCGCCTACAAGTTTGCTCGGTGCGTAATCGCAGACTGCAGCGCTGGCGATATGGGAGCCCGCAATTGCCAGCAGGTAGACAAGAATCTTGCTCATATTTCCCTTTCGACGGACGACGCATTTACTGTACTCATCTGCTTGGCAAAACACCAGCCCAAGAGCGCTAGAAGATGACTTTGTGCGCCAGAATGGAGGCCTCTCCTCAGATCTTTCTCTCACACGAAGTTCTCGAGTGCCTCACCAAACTTGCCATTCCTTCCAGGGCGTCCAAGTATGCCGTTGACTGAACATCAAGCGCAGCAGGTCACCCTTGTTCGCGTTCTCGAACAGACGCCAAACAATGGGTCCGTCTGGTCAGCCAGCGATGCCAAGGAAGCGACCCGCGCCGCCAGGGATTTGGTGGGCACAAGAGCATCCTTTACCGAGTTCGTCGCCCGCAGGGCGCAATGGGCGCTGGAGGAAATTAACCGTCGATCACCTGATCGGGCCTTCAACCTTCAAGCACCAAAGTGGCCCTTGGTTGCCGGCCAGGCAATATTTGCGATCGCAATCCTTGCCGGATTCTGCGCGCACCTCTTGGGAACATTGCTCATGCCCGGCTACGTTTACGGGTACATGCACGTCATTCAACCGGCTGTGTTGGCGCTAATTGGGTGGAACTTGTTTTTCTTCGGTTGGTTTTTTTTCCAATGGATTTTGCACCTTTTCAAGGGCCACAAAAAGCCGACCGGCCCATTGATTGAATTGTTCGGGAGACTGCGCGCCTCTGAGTCTCTCGGGTTCGACAAAGTGCGTCGGACACCTTGGGTCACCAGCTTCAAGGAAACCTGGAGCCAGCTATCGGGTCCTATTAACGAGGCTCGTCTCAAAATGGTGGCGAGCATGGCATCGTTGTTTTTTACAGCCGGTGCGATGGTCGGCCTAATCGCCCAAGGCTTCGGCAAGGAAATCCGGATGGGCTGGGCAACCACCTACCCCTGGATAAATGGCACGTCTATGCATTGTGTCGTCAGTCGTGTCCTTGCGCCCGGAGCTTGGCTGACAAACATCCCGATACCTGATGCCCAACACATAAACAGCTGGCGCTTGCCTCTGAGCAACGAAGAGGTTGCATATAAGTGGCTCTATCTGTACGTTGCTTCCGTGTTGGCCTGGGTCATCATCCCACGGCTCTACCTTGTCGCACTGAACGCCTTCTCCCGCTGGCGGATGTGCCGCGATTTCCCTTTGCCCATGAATGGCGCCTACTTCACCACGCTGCGCGCCGCTTGGCGCGGTCAACGCATCGGTGTTTCGGTCGTACCGTTCCGGTATGAGTTGTCCCCGGCGCTGCGCAGCAATCTCGGCGCCATGCTGGAACGCATCTATGGCCTGGCGGTGGACATCACCGTCGAGCAAGCCGTCCTGATGGGCGAAGACGCCACGGACTGGAAGAAGACGGTCAAACGCGAAGGCCACGTTGCCGTCATCGTGATCTTCAATCTGGCGGCAACGGCGGAGGCCGACGCGCACGGTGCCCTGTTGCAGCGATTGCGCAAGAGCATCGAAGACGGAACACCTGTCGTCCCCATCGTGGACACGGGTGCCTATCGCCAGGATGATCCCGAACGTTTTCGGCAACGCTGCAATCAGTGGCGGCAAATTCTGGACAGACTAAAGTTCAAGCCACTGTTTCTGGATCTCCACAAGGCCGCAGAAGACGACCTGAAAACGCTGGACAACCGGCTGAACCAAGATGACTGAATCCGCTGCCGCGCCACACCTGCCTGAGTTTGGCATCTTCCTGGTGGCGCATACCAACGTCGGCAAGACAACGCTGATTCGCACGTTGCTGGGCAAGGACGTCGGCGAGATCGAGGACGCGCCGGACGTAACCAAAGCCGTGACTTCGTACGATCTGGTCGTCGATCGAACCGCCGGCGCCTTGCGGTTGTGGGACACCCCGGGGTTCGGCGACAGCTTCCGCCTGGCCAGACGGTTCCGGCAGCGACATCGCTGGGTCGCCTGGGCGATTCGAGAGTGTTGGGACCGCGCCTTCAACCAGAAACTGTGGCGCGGTCAGCGCCTTGTCCTTGATCTTCGGACACGGGCGAGCGTGATTCTCTATCCCGTGAGCCTGCTGGAGCGACCCGTCGATGCGGTGTACGTGGCGCCTGAACTGGAAATAATGGCCTGGGTGGGCAAACCGGTACTGGCCATCTTCAACCAGGGCGTTGGACTGCAGAGCCAAGCGTCGGAGGTCGAGCGAGTCAATGAGTGGCAACGTCATTTGTCGGGATTCCCGGCAGTAAGGAGTGTGCTGCGCCTAGATGCCTACACGCGCTGCTGGCTGCAAGAGTTGGCGCTTTATCGCGAAATCAGCCATGTTCTGCCTGAAACGGAAAGAGCAACCTACAGCAAGCTGGAGGCCGTGCTCGGTCAAAGCTATTCGAATCGTTTCGATGCGTCGGTGTCAGCCCTATCGGCTTACTTGCTGCGCCTGGCGACGGATAAGGTAGAACTTGAAGCTGGCTGGTTTGAAGGGATAAAAGACGTCTGGACTTCTTTGCGGAAATCCATCCCGTGGGGCAAGTCCAAGGATATGACCCCGTTTGAAGTGGCGATGCAGGGATTGGCGCAACGTTATGCCGAAGGAACCAAGGCTGTGACTGACAAGCTGATTGCCATTAACCGACTGGACGGCGTGTCTGCTTCGGAGATCGTGGAAACTGCAGATGCCAAGCTGGTGACCGATAAGCCCGTGGACGGAGGGAGTTCTGCCCTTGTCGGTGGGGTGATTTCGGGGATCCTTACGGGTCTCGGCGCTGATCTGCTCACCGGTGGCTTGACACTGGGCTCGGGTGCTTTGGTCGGCGGTGTTCTGGGCGCGATGGGAGCTGCGGCGCTGGCCAAGGGCTACAACGTCTACACCCACAAGAACATGAAGATGGTCGGCTGGAGCGGTGAATCGCTGACAGAAGCATTTGGAAAGTCGGTGATGTTGTATATCTCCATCGCGCATTTCGGACGCGGTCAGGGCCAGTGGCGCCGCAAGGAAGATCCCACGAACTGGACCATTGCTGCAAACGAGGTGCTCCAGCGTGACGGTGAAAGGCTGAAGCGGTTGTGGGCCAAGGTTGGCGCGCCTGCGAGTTCGCAGCGTGAAGAAGGGGAATGCGAGACCGAGGTCCGCCATTTCTTGCGAGAGGTGCTGCGGCATCTTTATCCAGAGTCCAGAACAGTCCTGCCAGAAGAGCGGTTCGGCGCAGGCAAGTCGGCCGCGCAGTTGAATCTGCCAATAAAGGAAAAGTCGTCATCATGAATCTGCAACGCTGGCTTCAAGTTCCGGGCGTGCGCTTCGGGGCGCTGGTCCATGGAGTCGTTTTCGTGTGCCTGGCGGCCGTCTGGTATGCGCTGGAGCCGCGCTCGGGCGGGACGCGAACGGCCGACACCGGCGCGATGGATCTGCTGGCGCCGGTCGTGTTTCTTTTGACGGCCTCGGTCGTCGTGGCCCTGGCGGCGGCGTCGTCGGTGCTGGGGGCTTTTGCCGGCTATTGGGCAGCCCGCACGGGCAGCCCGGTGGTGGGGGCGCTGGCCGGGCTGGCGGCGGGCGCTGTAGTCGCCGGCGTGCTGGCCGTGCTGTTTCCGGGCGCCGCCGCCGGCATGGGCGCGGCCTGGGTGGCCAAGATGAAGTGGCTGGTGCCGCCGGCGGTCGTGGCGGGTATCGTGGTGGGCGTCATCGATCGCGATCGCCCGTAGCCGCAAGACCTCTTTCAACGAGACCCACGCACCTGCGCCCGCGTGGGTGAAAATCTGTGCCCACACACCGAAAAATCAGGAGACTCCCATGCCGATCACCAAAGGCTTCCGCCAGCTCGTCGATGAGGCGAATGCGCAGATCACCACCTACAGCGTCGAACAGGTCCGCGCGCGGCTGGACGACCCTACTGTGCAGATCGTCGACATCCGCGATGTGCGCGAACTGGAGCGCGAAGGCACGGTGCCCGGCTGCATCAATGCGCCACGCGGCATGCTGGAGTTCTGGGTGGACCCGGCTTCGCCCTATTACAAGCCGGTGTTCGGCGACGAGGGCCGGGAGTACATCCTGTTCTGCGGCGCCGGCTGGCGCAGTGCACTGGCGGCCAAGGCGCTGAAGGACATGGGCATGACCAACGTGGCCCACATCGACGGTGGCTTCGCCGAATGGGTGAAGCAGGCCGCGCCGGTGGAGAACTACGAGGCGCACCGCGCCCGCCGGCACCCGGCCAAGTGAGCGGCCTGCGGTGAGCGTGCCCGACGCCTGCCCCTGTGGCCGTACCGATGCCAAAGGGCGCGCCGTGCCCTACGCCGCCTGTTGTGGGCGCTACCTTGATGGCGACCTCCCGGTGCCCGACGCCGAACACCTGATGCGTTCGCGCTACACCGCCTTCGTGCGGCAGCGGGCCGGCTACCTCCTGGCCACCTGGCATCCGGCGCACCGCCCGGCGGCGCTGGATTTCGAGCCCGGCGCGAAGTGGCTGGGCCTGGAGGTGCGTGGCCACCGCGTTACCGGGGCCGACACGGCCGAGGTCGAGTTTGTCGCGCGCCACCGCGTGGGCGGGCGCGCGGTGCGCCTGCACGAGCGCAGCCGCTTTGTGCGCGAACCCGTCGATGGCGTGGCGCGCTGGCTGTACCTCGATGGCGACCTGCTCGGGTGACGTTTTGAGTTGAAATGGCTCTTTCCCATCGTCTATCGGTCATCGACAGCTATGAAATTTGAAGCCATCCTGTTCGATTGCGACGGCGTGCTGGTGGACAGCGAGCCCATCGTCAACGGCGTGCTGCGCGACATGCTCGAGGAGGCCGGCTGGGCGATGACGCTGGCGGAATGCATGGCCACCTTTGTTGGCAAGGCGGTGCGCGACGAGCGCGCCCTCATCGCGGCGCGCACCGGCCGGCCGCTGACCGACGACTGGCTGTCCGCCTTCTACGAACGGCGCAACCTGGCCCTGCGCGAGGGGCTGGCCGCGATCGACGGCGCGCACGAGGCCGTGGCGGCGGCCCATGCCCGCGTGGACGGGCGCATCGCCTGCGCGTCCGGGGCGGACCGATTCAAGGTGGAGATGCAGCTGGCCCAGGTCGGGCTGCTGCCGTATTTCGACGGCCGGGTGTTCAGCGGCCACGAGATGCCGCGCTCCAAGCCCGCGCCCGATGTGTACCTGGCCGCCGCCGACCACCTGGGCGCCGCCGGCGCGCACTGCCTGGTGGTGGAGGACACGCCCACCGGCGTGACGGCCGGCGTCGCGGCAGGCGCCACGGTCTGGGCCCTGTGTACCGTGCCTGCGCAGGCGAGCGCCTTGGAGGCGGCCGGTGCCACCCGGCTGCTCGGCCACATGGGGGAGCTGGCCGCGCTGCTGGCCACCGGCTGAGCCTTCGCCGCCGGCCGCAGGATCGGACTTGCCTGTTTGGCAGGCACCGCGTCGCAGGCCGCGCCGGATGGGGCTTTGGCGGCTTGTCCCGGGGGACCTGCACAGACTTGTCCACAGAAGCTGGGGATCAAACGCCGGAGGCAGGCTCGGGTCGCGAAAAATCGAGCCAAAAAGGCACCATCCCAGTGCCGATGGGACACAAGACGCTATGGATTCAGGAGTTTTTTGGCCGGGCTCAGGCGAGCGGCCGCACGTCGGGCGCCGGCGTCGTCGGTACGCCTTGGTCCAGCGCGGCCAGGTGCTGGGTCGTCAGCGCGCGCTGGAAGGCATCACGGGTCTGCAGGCGCTGCCAGTAGTGAGTGACCGCTTCGGGAAACTGCTTTGCCAGGCCGAGGTGCTCGGCCAGCAACAGTGCGTAGCCCACGGCGACATCGGCCGCAGTGAAGCGCCCAGCGCATAGGAAATCCTGCTGCTGCAAGGTGCCATCCACCGCGCGCAGCCGCGCCAGGAACCAGCGGGCGTAGTCGGTGGCCACCTGCGGCGACAGGCGATCCGGCGGCTCCATGTGGGTGTAGCGCAGCACCAGCGTCTGCGGGAAGGTGAGCGTGGCGTCGCTCATGTGCAGCCAGTTCAGGTACGCGCCATAAGCCGGGTCGGCCACCGGAACATCCAGGTTGCCCGGGCTGTGGCGTGCCGCCAGGTACTGGCAGATGGCGGCCGATTCGGTCAAACGCACCGCCCCGTCCACGAGCAGCGGCACCGTGCCCAGCGGGTTGTCGGCCAGGAAATGCCGGGCGTGCACGCGCGGCGGAAACGGCAGCATGCGCAGGGTGTAGGGCAGGCCCAGTTCTTCGAGCAGCCAAAGGGGGCGAAACGAGCGGGCGCTGACACAGTGGTGCAGGGTGATCATGGCGCCGAGTGTAGGCGGCCGTTCAGGCCGGGGGCATCGCCTGCTGGCGGAACTCGGCCGGGCTCTGTCCCGTCCAGCCGCGAAAGGCGCGGATGAAGCTCTTTTCGTTCAGAAAGCCGGCCGCCGCGGCTACCTGTTTGATCGGGCGGTTGGTGCGCAGCAGCAACTCGGTGGCGCGGGCGCGGCGCACCTCGTCCTTCAGGCCTTGCAGGGTGGCGCCCTCGTCCTTCAGCTGGCGGTGCAGCGTTCGCGACGACACGGCCAGCAGCGCCGCCAGCGCCTCGGCGCTGTGGGTCTGCAGCGGCTGCGCGGACAGGGCCTGGCGCACCCGCTGCACCAGCAGGCGGTCGCGCCGGTATTGCAGAACCGTCAGTGGCAAGGCGCGCTGCAGCATCTGCGACAGGGCCGCTTCGTCACGGCGCAATGGCAGCGCCAGGTAGCGCGCGTCAAAGTGCAGTTCGGCCCGCTGGGTGCCAAAACTGACCGCCGGAGTGAACAGGATCGGGAAGACCTCGGCATAAGGCGGCGCCGGGAACGGAAAGCGGGCCTCCTGCAGTGGAATGCGCGAATCCACGTACCAGCAAGCCAGACCGTGGATGTTGCGCAGCACGTGCACCAGCGTGAACTCGCGCGCGGCGCCGAGGTCGGCGTGCTCGTCGATCACGATGGCGGCCTGCGCGCCGGCGCTCACCACGCTCAACCGGATGTCGCCGGTCAGCAGGCCGTGGTGGCGACACCAGCGCTTGAGCGCCACGCCCAAGTCGGGCGCGCTGAGCGACGCGCGCGCCAGCATGCCGTAGCTGCCCCAGGGCAGGCGGCGGGAAAACGCGCCCAGGCCCTCATCATCAAGCTCCTGCATGGCCGCGCCGGACAGCACCTCCATCTGGCGCGCCGTCATGCGGCCGTCGGCTTCGATGAGCCGTGCTGGCGGAATCTGTGCCAGCTGCAGCGCGTTGCCTGGGTCGCGGCCGGCGCGCTGGTAGGCAGCCACGATGGTGCTCGCAAAAGCAATGGGGGTCACCGCGGCACCCGCAGTGGGTGGGGCATCGGTGATGGTGAAGGAACGCACAGGCACCGGGCAAGACTGCCACAGCGTGGCAGGATTTGCAACCTCAACGACCCCCACCGGGGAATCCCTGTTCCTATGCTTGCACCCTGGCGCCATGATGGAGCGCCACCACAAGAGGATGAACATGCCCGTTCTGGAAAGCAAACTCAACGCCCGATCCGCCGATTTCCAGGCCAACGCCGCTGCCATGCGCGCCATGGTCGACGACCTGCGGGTGCAACTCGCGAAAGTCGCCGAAGGCGGCGGCACGGTGGCCCGCAATCGCCACACCGGACGCGGCAAGCTGCTGCCGCGCGACCGGGTGCAGATGCTGCTGGACCCTGGCACGCCGTTCCTGGAACTGGCGCCGCTGGCCGCGCTGAACATGTACAACAACGACGCGCCGGGCGCCGGCATCGTGGCCGGCATCGGCCGCGTGAGTGGTGTGGACTGCATGATCGTCTGCAACGACGCCACGGTGAAGGGCGGCACCTACTACCCGATGACGGTGAAGAAGCACCTGCGGGCGCAGGAGATCGCCCAGCAGAACCGCCTGCCCTGCATCTACCTGGTGGACTCCGGGGGCGCCAACCTGCCGAACCAGGACGAAGTCTTCCCGGACCGCGACCATTTCGGCCGCATCTTCTACAACCAGGCCAACATGAGCGCGCAGGGCATTGCGCAGATCGCGGTGGTCATGGGTTCGTGCACCGCCGGCGGCGCCTACGTGCCGGCGATGAGCGACGAGACCATCATCGTGAAGAACCAGGGCACGATCTTCCTGGGTGGCCCGCCGCTGGTGAAGGCCGCCACGGGCGAGATCGTCAGCGCCGAAGACCTGGGCGGCGGCGACGTGCACACCCGCCTGTCCGGCGTGGCCGACCACCTGGCGCAGAACGACCTGCATGCGCTGGCGTTGGCCCGTCAGACCGTGAAGAACCTCAATGCGCGCAAGGTGCCGCCGATCGCCACCCACGAGCCAGTAGCGCCGCGCCATGCCGCACAGGAGCTGTACGGCGTGATCCCGACCGACGCGCGCAAACCCTTCGACGTGCGCGAGATCATCGCCCGCATCGTCGATGACAGCGATTTCGACGAGTTCAAGGCCCGCTTCGGCACCACGCTGATCACCGGCTTTGCCCGCATCGAAGGCATGCCGGTGGGCATCATCGCCAACAACGGCATCCTGTTTTCCGAGAGCGCGCAGAAGGGCGCGCACTTCATCGAGCTGTGCTGCCAGAGGAAAATCCCGCTGGTGTTCCTGCAGAACATCACCGGCTTCATGGTCGGGCGCAAGTACGAAAGCGAAGGCATCGCGCGCCATGGCGCCAAGATGGTCACGGCCGTGGCCACCGCGAGCGTGCCCAAGTTCACCATCATCATCGGCGGCAGCTTCGGGGCCGGCAACTACGGCATGTGCGGCCGCGCCTATTCGCCGCGTTTCCTGTGGATGTGGCCGAACGCGCGCATCTCGGTGATGGGCGGCGAGCAGGCCGCCAGCGTGCTGGCCACGGTGCGGCGCGACGGTATCGAGGCCAAGGGCGGCAACTGGAGCGCCGAGGAAGAAGCCGCGTTCAAGCAGCCCCTGCTGGACCAGTTTGCCCACCAGTCGCATCCTTATTTCGCCAGCGCCCGCCTCTGGGACGATGGCGTGATCGACCCGGCCGACACCCGCCGTGTGCTGGCGCTGGGCCTGTCAGCCGCGCTCAACGCGCCGATCGGCGAGCCGAAGTTCGGCGTGTTCCGGATGTAAGGCGCGCCATGATCGCCGAGTCCATCTACACCACCCCCGAGCACGAACTGCTGCGGGATCAGGTGGCACGTTTCCTGGCGCGGGAGGTCGAGCCGCACGCCGCGGCCTGGGAGGAGCAGGGCTTCGTGCCGCGCGAGGTGCTGCGCCGCATGGGCCAGGCCGGCCTGTTCGGGCTGATGTACGAGGGCCGCTATGGCGGTGGCGACGCGGACGCGCTGACTAACCTGGTGTTTGCGGAAGCGCTGAGCCAGTCCACGTTCGCCGGCTTCATCATCACCGTGCTGGTGCACACCGACATGGCCAGCCCGCACCTGCACCACGCCGGCAACGAGGCGCAGAAGGCGAAGTACCTGCAGAGGGTGATCGCCGGCGAGCGGATCACCGCGGTGGGCATCACCGAACCTGGCGCCGGCTCTGACGTGGCGGGCATCCGCACCTCGGCGCGGCGGGAGGGGGACGAATGGGTGCTCAACGGCACCAAGATGTTCATCACCAACGGGGTGCACGCCAACCTGTATTTCGTGGCCGCCAAGACAGGCGCCGGCAAGCGCGACATGTCGATGTTCATCGTCGAGAAAGGCACGCCGGGGTTCACCGTGGGGCGCGCGCTGAAGAAGACGGGCTGGCTGTCGTCCGACACCGCCGAGCTGATCTTCGACAACGTGCGCATCCCGGCTGGCAACCTGCTGGGCGAGGAGGGCAAGGGCTTCTACTCGGTGATGAAGAACTTCCAGACCGAGCGCATCGCGCTGGCGGCCATGGCCGTGGGCCATTGCACGCAGGCGATCCGGTTGACGCTGGACTACGTGCGCCAGCGCCAGGCTTTTGGCGGGCCGCTGTGGAACCAGCAGACCATCCGCCAGCGCATTTCGATGCTGGACGCGAAAACCCGCGCGGCACGCGCCTTCATGTACCACTGCGCCTGGCGGGTCACCCAGGGCCACGACATCGTGCAGGACGTCTCGATGCTCAAGGCGCTCACCGGTGAACTCGTCAACGAAGTGGTGCAGACCTGCCAGCAGTTCCATGGCGGCATGGGCTTTATCCGCGAGACCGCGATCGAGCGCCTGTGGCGCGACGCGCGGGTGCTGGGCATCGGAGGGGGCGCCACCGAAGTCATGCTGGAAGAAGTCGCCAAACGTTACTGAAGCGGATCAACACCATGAGTGAACCTGTTCTCGACATCCGCCGGCCGTCGCCCCATGTGGCCGAGGTCTGGCTCAACCGCCCCGATGTGCGCAACGCCTTCAATGACGGCGTGATCGCCGCGCTGACCGAGGCCTTCGCGCGCCTGAACCAGGACGCGGACCTGCGCGTGGTGCTACTGGCTGGCCACGGCAAGGCCTTCTGCGCCGGCGCGGACCTGAACTGGATGCGCGCCATGGCCGACTACAGCTGGGAGGAAAACCGCGCTGACGCGCAGAAATTGGCCGACATGCTGTGGACGCTGGACCAGTGCCCGGTGCCTGTCGTCGGGCGTGTGCACGGCGACTGCTATGCCGGCGGCATGGGCCTGGCCTCGGTCTGCGACGTGCTGCTGGCCTGCGACAACGTGACCTTCTGCCTGTCCGAGGCGCGCCTGGGCCTGCTGCCCGCGACCATCGGGCCCTATGTGGTGCGCGCCATGGGCGAACAGGCCTCGCGCCGGTACTTCACCACGGCGGAGCGTTTCAGTGCCGCACAGGCCCAGGCGATGGGCTTCGTGCATGAGCTGTGCAGCCCGGAGGAACTGGATGCCCGTGTGGCAAACATCGTTTTTGCTCTGGTGGACAACGGCCCCGCCGCGGTGCGCGCCTGCAAGCGGCTGGTCCGCGACGTGGCGGCCCGCCCGCTGGATGACGTGCTGCGTGCCGAGACCGCGCACCGCATCGCGGACATCCGCGCCAGCGACGAAGGACGGGAAGGCGTGCAGTCCTTCCTGAACAAGCGCAAGCCGAACTGGCTGGTGGCCTGAGCCGCCGGCATCACACGAGAGCGCGCCGTGGAACCTCTCTGGCACAGCATCGTTCAGGGGCTGCACGGCATCGGCATCCACCTGGATGACCGCGCGGCCGGTTCGATCGCCGCGGCGGGCACCCAGGTCAGCGGCGCCATGGACCTGCCCAGTCTGCTTGCGCTGGCGGCGGCGCTGGGCTGGGCCAGCGGCTTTCGCCTGTATGCGGTGGTGTTTCTGGTTGGCGCCGCCGGGCAGGCGGGCTGGATCGCGCTGCCGCCGGGTCTGGCAGTCTTGCAGCATCCGGCCCTGCTGATCGCCAGCGGCGTGCTGCTGTGCGTCGAGTTCTTTGCCGACAAGATTCCCGGTGTGGACTCGCTCTGGGACCTGATGCAGAGCGTGATCCGCATTCCGGCGGGCGCGGCCCTGGCGGCCGGGGCTCTGGGTGCCGATGGCGCCACCGCGGCCACCATCGCGGCGCTGCTGGGTGGCACGCTGGCAGCGACCAGCCAGGCCGCCAAGACCACGACTCGCGCGGCCATCAACACCTCGCCTGAGCCTTTCTCCAATCTGCTGGCCAGCCTGATCGAGGACGGGCTGGTGGTTGGCGCCGTATGGCTGGCCGTGACCCATCCCTTTGTCTTCGGCGTCGCTTTGCTGATCGCCTTGGTGCTGATGGCGTGGGTCACCGTCACCCTGTTCAAGTTCCTGCGGGCGGCCTGGCGCCGCCTGTCCGTTTTTCTTTCCGGTTCTCCAAAGGCTGTCTGATGTTCAACAAAATCCTGATTGCAAACCGTGGCGAGATCGCCTGCCGTGTGGCCGCCACCGCGCGCCGCATGGCCATCCGCACCGTGGCCGTGTACTCCGACGCCGACGCCCATGCCAAGCATGTGGCGGCCTGTGACGAATCGGTCCATATCGGCGGCAATGCGCCGAAAGACAGCTACCTGCGCTGGGAACGCATCATCGAGGCCGCCCAGGCCACCGGCGCGCAGGCGATTCATCCCGGCTACGGATTCCTCAGCGAAAACGAGGACTTCGCACGTGCCTGTGGCGAGGCGGGTCTGGTCTTCATTGGCCCGCCGCCGTCGGCCATCAAGGACATGGGCCTGAAGGCCGAGTCCAAGCAACTCATGGAGCGCGCCGGCGTGCCGCTGGTGCCGGGCTACCACGGGGCCAACCAGGACACCGCGTTGCTTCAGGCCGAGGCCGACCGCATTGGCTACCCGGTGCTGATCAAGGCCAGCGCGGGCGGCGGTGGCAAGGGCATGCGCGCGGTGGACAAGGCCGAGGACTTTCTGGCGGCCCTCGCGAGCTGCCAGCGCGAGGCAAAGAACAGCTTCGGCGACGAGGCGGTGCTGATCGAGAAATACGTACTGCGCCCGCGCCACATCGAAATCCAGGTGTTCGGGGACACGCAGGGCAACTACGTCTACCTGTTCGAGCGCGACTGCTCGGTGCAACGCCGCCACCAGAAGGTGCTGGAAGAGGCACCGGCGCCCGGTCTGAGCCCGGAGATGCGCGCCCAGATGGGCCTGGCCGCGGTGGCGGCGGCGCGTGCCGTGAAATATGTCGGTGCGGGCACGGTGGAGTTCATCGTCGAGCAGCGCGAGGACGGCTCGATGAACTTCTTCTTCATGGAAATGAACACCCGGCTGCAGGTGGAACACCCCGTGACCGAGGCCATCACCGGCCAGGACCTGGTGGAGTGGCAGCTGCGCGTGGCCGCCGGCGAGCCGTTGCCGCTGGCGCAGGACCAGCTGAGGATCCATGGCCATGCGATCGAGGCGCGCATCTGCGCCGAGAACCCCGACAACAACTTCCTGCCGGCCACGGGCACTTTGCAGGTGTACCGCCTGCCGGAGTCTGTGGAGTTCCTGCCGCCCTTCGTCGGTGGCGAGAATGCGGCGCGCGGCGGGCAGGACGTGCGCGTGGATTCCGGCGTGCGCGAGGGCGATGTCATCAGCCCGTTCTACGACTCGATGGTGGCCAAGCTGATCGTGCACGGCGACACCCGCGAGCAGGCCCTGGCCCGGATGGACGCCGCGCTGGCCGCCACGCGCATCGTGGGCCTGGCAACCAACGTGCAGTTCCTGCGCCATGTGGTGGGCAGCCGCTCGTTCAGCCAGGCCGATCTGGACACGGCGCTGATCCCGCGTGAGGCGGATGTCCTGTTCAAGCAGGAGAAGGTCGGGCTGCCGCTGGCGGTGGCGGCCGCCGTGGCGCAGACGCTGCTGGCCGAGCGCGCGGGCGAGGGCGCCGATCCGTTCAGCCGCCGCGACAGCTGGCGCTCGCACGGCGTGGCCACGCGCCGGTTTGACTTTGAATTCAAGGGCGAGGGCCTGATCGCCCAGTTGGTCAGTGGGCACGACGGCGTGCTCGTGCTGACGGTGGGCGAAGTCAGCGGCCCCCTGCAGTTCGCGGCGGTGGAGGGCGGGCGCATCGACCTGCGTTTTGCCGGCCAGCGCCAGACCGTGCAGACCTGGCAGCGGGGCGAAACCGTGCATGTCTTCTGCGACCTGGGTGCTACACAGATCGTGGAGATCGACGCGCTGGCCCATGCCGGTGAGGCGGCGGTGGAAGGCGGACGCCTGACCGCGCCGATGCCGGGCAAGGTAGTGTCGTTCTCGGTGAAAGCGGGCGACAAGGTCAAGGCAGGCCAGCCGCTGGCGGTGATGGACGCCATGAAGATGGAGCACACCATCGCCGCGCCGGCCGACGGCACGGTGGTTGAGCTGCTGTACGCGCCGGGCGACCAGGTGGCCGAGGGAGCGGAGCTCCTGAAGCTCGCCGTCGCTTGAGCGCGCCGGCCCGTTGTCGCATGGCCGGTGGGATGCCGACGGCCGGGCGCGCTGCCAGAATTCAGGCATGAAGCTCTTATTCTGCTGTGCCGGCACCAAGCCGGAGCCCTGGATCGCTGGCCTTCGGGCGGCGCTGCCCGCTGCTGACGTGGCCGTCTGGGAGCCCGGTGCGCCGGCTGCGGACTATGCGGTGGTTTGGGCGCCGCCTCAGGCCTTCCTGGATGAGCAGCCAGGGCTCAGGGCCGTGTTCAACATCGGCGCCGGAGTTGATGCGCTGCTGAAACTCCGCCTGCCGCCGACGGCGCGGGTGGTGCGCCTGGACGATGCCGGCATGTCGGTGCAGATGGCCGAATACGTCTGCCACGCGGTGATCCGGCACTATCGCGAGTTCGATGGCTACGAGGCCGACGTGCGGCAGGGCCGCTGGTCGTACCGCAAGCCGCGAAGCCGGGCTGATTTTGCGGTCGGCGTGATGGGGCTGGGTGTGCTGGGGTCACGGGTGGCCCAGGCGCTGCGGGTGTTCGAGTTTCCGGTCAACGGCTGGAGCCGAAGCCCCAAGGCGCTGGATGGTGTGCGCGGCTTTTCGGGCCGGGAGGGCTTCAACGACTTCCTGGCGGCCAGCCGCGTGCTGGTCAACCTGCTGCCGCTGACGCCGGACACGCAGGACATCCTCAACCGCGACACGCTGTCGCGCCTGCAGCCTGGCGGCTATGTGATCAACGTGGCGCGCGGCGCCCATCTGGTGGACGAAGACCTGCTGGCGCTGCTGGACGAAGGCCATCTGGCGGGGGCCACGCTGGATGTGTTCCGCACCGAGCCGCTGCCGGCCGGACATCCGTTCTGGACTCACCCCGGAATGACGGTCACGCCCCACACCTCGGCGCGGACCCTGCGGGACGAAAGCATCGCCCAGATTGCGGGCAAGATCCGGGCGCTGGAACAGGGCGAGCCGATTGCCGGTATCGTTGACCCCGTGCGCGGCTATTGAGGGCATCGCCGCGCCGACCGAGCCTTGAGGAAACCGAAATGAACATCCCTTCCCGCGTCAAACTGGTCGATGTCGGCCCGCGCGACGGCCTTCAGAACGAAAAGCAGCCAGTGCCGGCGGCCGTCAAGATCGAGCTCGTGCACCGGCTTCAGGCGGCCGGTCTGACAGAGATCGAGGTCACGAGCTTCGTGTCGCCGAAATGGGTGCCGCAGATGGCGGACAACGCCGAGGTCATGGCGGGCATCCAGCGCCAGAGCGGCGTGCGCTACTCGGTGCTGACGCCGAACATGACCGGCTTCGAGGCGGCGCTGAAGTCCAAGCCGGACGAAATTGTGGTCTTCGGCGCGGCGAGCGAGGCCTTCAGCCAGCGCAACATCAACTGTTCGATCGCCGAGAGCATCGAGCGCTTTGCGCCGGTGGTGGCGGCGGCGCGCGCGGCGGGCATCTTCGTGCGCGGCGCCATGTCGTGCACGGTCGGCTGTCCCTACGAGGGTGAGATCGCCCCCGAGCGCGTGGGCTACCTGGCCGCTCTCATGAAGGGCATCGGCGTGCAGCACATCGGCGTGGCGGACACCATCGGCGTGGGCACGCCGCTGAAAGTGGCGCGCGCCATCGAGGCCACGCTGCAGCATTACGGCGTGGACGACGTTTCAGGCCACTTCCACGATACCTACGGCCAGGCGCTGGCAAACACGCTGATGGCGCTCCAGCTGGGGGTGTGGCAGTTCGACACGTCGGTGGCCGGCTTGGGCGGCTGCCCTTATGCCAAGGGTGCCACCGGCAACGTGGCGTCCGAGGACGTGGTGTTCATGTTGCACGGCATGGGTGTCGAGACCGGCATCGATCTGGACTTGCTGGTGGATGCGGGCGCGTTCATCAGCGGTTTCCTGGAGCGCAAGCCGAATTCGCGGGCGGCCACGGCGATCCTGAACAAGCGCGCGGCATGATGTGCGGCTCGGAATTGAAGTCCCTGCCGGAGGGCGTGCAGAGGGTGGCCGTCGCCCTGCAGGCGGCGGGGCACCCGCATGGGCCGGTGATGCTGGATGACGCCGCGCGCACCGCGCAGCAGGCCGCCGACGCGCTGGGCGTGGGCGTCGGCCAGATTGCCAAGAGCATCATCTTTCGGCGCAGGTCCGACGATGCGGCCGTGCTGGTGATCACCTCCGGCGACCGGCGCGTGGACGAGAAGAAGGTCGAAGCGCTGGTGGGCAAGGTCGGTCGCGCCGACGCTGACTTTGTCCGCTTGAAAACCGGGTTTGCGATCGGGGGCGTTTCGCCGATAGGCCATGCCAGCCCGCCGGTGACGCTGATCGACCGGGAGCTGTTCCGGTTCGAGGAAATCTGGGCGGCCGCCGGCCATCCCCATGGCGTCTTCAAGCTGCGTCCGCAGGATCTGGTGGCGCTGACCGGCGCGCCCGTGGCCGACGTGGATCAACCGGTGCTTGCCGCGTGAATGATTTGAAAACGATAGCAGACAAGGTCCATTTGGCGATGGGAAGTGCCGAAAATGTGCCTTCGCCGTGCGTTTCGGTTTGTCGCATGGACGCTGTCAGCGGCCTGTGCGAAGGGTGCCTGCGCACACTCGACGAAATTGCCCGCTGGAGCACGATGCCGGAAAGCAGCAAGCGCGCCGTCTGGACGCTGATCGGCCAGCGGGTTGCCGCCCGCCAGGAAACCCTGCCATGAAACACATCGAGTTCTATCTGGACTTCATCTCGCCCTACGCCTATCTGGCGTTCGAAAAGCTGCCCGAGGCACTGAAGGGCATCAGCTACCGGGTGACGCACAAGCCGGTGCTGTTTGCGGCCCTGCTCAAACATCATGGGCAACTGGGCCCCGCGGAAATCGCATCGAAGCGGGACTGGACCTACCGCCAGGTCGCGTGGCAGGCCCACGTGCACGGCGTGGCGCTGCAACTGCCGGCGAGCCACCCGTTCAACCCGCTTGGCCTGCTTCGCCTGGC
>NZ_JAKJEW010000031.1:0-43008 GCF_022705245.1 Candidatus Skiveiella danica
ACGGGTGCGGGCGTGACGGGCTTCTTGGTCTTTTGAGTGGGCATGCAACAACCTCAGGACATCAAAACGGACAAGTGGACGATCGGCGCCGCAAACTCCCGGCGCGGGTGACAGAGCTCAGGCCGATTCGGGCCTGAGCTCAAAGGCAAGGGGGTGGGCGAACATTTGGGATGCAGTCCTTGCGGTGAAGTGGCCGGTTGTGCGCTGTGTGGCATCGGTCGGCCGGGTCCGGAGGTGCTGCTGTCGCTCTTGCCTGGGCTAACCGTACATTATAGCGCCCATGGGGCATTTCAAGACCCTGGCGGTGCGATCGACGCCGGTTGGCGGCGATCAGTCCGGCTGGCGCACGGTGGAGAGGATGCGGCGGCGCTCGTGCAGCGCGCGCAGCCGGTCCAGCGCGGCCGGATCGGTGCTCGCCTGGGCCACGGCTTCTTTTTCCAGCCGGGCGATGCGATCGATCAGCAACAGGTTCATCAGGCCACGCAATTCGCGCAGGGCCTCGCCCGGTTCGCCCCCGGCCGTGCCGGCAAACCCCGCGCCCAGATAGTCGCCCATGAGCTCCTGTGCCTTGGCCTCGAAATCCCGCCCGGCCAACTGGTCGCGCAGCTGTCCCCAGGGCAGGGCGCCCTGGTCATGGAACTGGTGATCGAGCCAGACAAAAAGCGTGCCGTGAGGGGGCGGGAGTTCGCACAGCATCGAGTGATCCTCAGCGGTCAGAGCATCCCACAGGTCCATGCGCGACAGCAACAGCCGCGCCGCATGATCGGCGCGGCTGGCGGGTCGCAGGCGAGCGCCCAGGTTTGACCTTGGGGCGTTACTCTTGAATGACTTTGGCCAATCCCCAGCGTCAGCTGGTCCTTGGTAGCTATCATTTTGATATTTCTTGCCGGGCCTCACGGCGCCGGGTGCGCGCGCCGGCTTGTCACTCCAGACGTCCGACAGTTCGCGCGCGTGCAGCTGCACCTGCTCGGCGATGTCGCCGAGCAACTGGCGCTTCAGGGCCCCCTCGGGCAGCGCATTCCACAGGGGCTTGGCGTTACTCGCCAGGTGGGCCCGGCCTTCGGCTGTGGCAAGGTCGCAGCCTTCACTGGCGGCCTCGATCAGGAAGCGCGACAACGGAACGGCCTCGCTGACGCAACGGGCAAAGGCGTCGTTGCCGAACTCGCGGATGAAGCTGTCGGGGTCGTGCTCGGCGGGCAGGAACAGGAACTTCACGGTGCGCACGTCGGTGGCGTGGGGCAGTGCGCCGTCCAGGGCCTTTCGCGCCGCGCGCCGACCGGCGGCGTCGCCGTCGAAGCTGAACACCACGCTGTCGGTGAAGCGGAACAGCTTTTGCACATGCTCGGGCGTGCAGGCCGTGCCCAGCGTGGCCACCGCGTTGGGGAATCCCAGCTGCGCCAGCGCCACCACATCCATGTAGCCCTCGGTCACCAGCACGTAGCCGGCTTCGCGCAGCGCCTGGCGTGCCTCGTACAGGCCGTAGAGTTCGCGGCCCTTGTGGAAGACCGGGGTTTCGGGCGAATTCAGGTATTTGGGCTTCTCGTCGCCCAGCACGCGTCCGCCAAAGCCGATGCACTCGCCCTTGACGTTGCGGATCGGGAACATGATGCGGTCGCGGAAGCGGTCGTAACGGCGGGCTTCGCTTCCGTCCTCGGTGGCGACGATGACCAGCCCACTTTCCAGCAGCAGGGGGTCGTCGTAAGCCGGGAACACGCTGGCCAGCCCGTGCCAGCCATCTGGTGCATAGCCCAGGCCGAACCGGCGTGCGATCTCGCCGGAGAGGCCGCGGCCCTTGAGGTAGGCGACCGCGCGCGGCGAGCCCTTGAGCTGTTTGCGCCAGGCCTCGCCGGCCTTCTCCAGCACATCGGTCAGCGTGGCCTGCTTCTGGCGCTCGGCGGCGGCGCGCTCGCGCTCCTGTGGCGAGCGTTCTTCCTCGGGCACCTGCAGGCCGATCTGGCCGGCCAGCTCCTTCACCGCCTCGACGAAATTCATGCCGGCATGGTCCATCAGAAAGCTGATCGCGTTGCCGTTCTTTCCGCAGCCGAAGCAGTGATAGAACTGCTTGGTCGGGCTGACGCTGAAGCTGGGCGACTTCTCGCCATGAAACGGGCACAGCCCCATGAAATTGGCGCCGCCCTTCTTGAGCTGCACGTAGCGGCCGACCACTTCGACCACGTCGACGCGCGAGAGCAGTTCGGTGATGAAAGACTGGGGAATGGCCACAAGGCTATTCTGACCGATCGTGCGCAGGCGGGCCGGCGGCGCTTTTGGTTAAATCGGGGTCGCCATTCCTCGACCGGAGCCCCGACATGACCAGCATCTACGAACAGGACCTCGCCCGCAACGAGGCCAATTTCGCGCCGATCTCGCCCTTGGGCTTCATCGAGCGCACGGCCGAGGTCTACCCCGATCGCCTGGCCATCGTGCACGGCGCATTGCGCCAGAACTGGGGCCAGACCTATGCGCGGGCACGCCGCCTGGCCAGCGCGCTGCAGCGCGCTGGCATCGGCAAGAACGACACCGTGGCGGTGATGCTGCCCAACACGCCGCCCATGGTGGAGGCGCATTTCGGCGTGCCGATGTCCGGCGCCGTGCTCAACACCCTCAATACCCGACTGGACCCGGAGGCGATTGCTTTCATGCTGGACCACGGCGAGGCCAAGGCGGTGATTGTCGACCCCGAATTCGCCCCGACGATGAAGAAGGCGCTCGCGCTGCGCCAGTCCACATCGTCGGTGCTCGTCATCGATGTGGAGGACGGTTTGTTCACCGGCGATGCCTCGCCCATCGGCAGCACCACCTACGAAGCTTTCCTGGCCGGTGGCGACGCCGCTTTCGCCTGGAAGCTGCCGGCCGACGAGTGGGACGCCATCTGCCTGAACTACACCAGCGGCACCACCGGCAACCCCAAGGGCGTGGTCTACCACCATCGCGGCGCGGCGATCAATGCGATCTCCAACGTGCTGGAGTGGGACATGCCCAAGCACGCGGTCTACCTGTGGACGCTGCCGATGTTCCACTGCAATGGCTGGTGCTTCCCGTGGACGGTGGCGGCCCGCGCGGGCGTCAACGTGTGCCTTCGCCGCGTCGAGGCGCAGGCTATCTTCGATGCGATCCGCCAGCACGGCGTCACGCACTACTGCGGCGCGCCGATCGTGCACGGCCTGCTGGTCAATGCGCCAGCGGCGATGAAAGCCGGCATCCCTGCCGGGGTCAAGGCCATGGTGGCGGGCGCCGCGCCTCCGGCCTCGATGATCGAGGGCATGGAAGCCATGGGCTTCGACCTGACGCATGTCTACGGCCTGACCGAGGTCTACGGTCCGGCGACGGTCTGCGCCAAGCACGAAGCCTGGGATCAGCTTGATATTGGCGAGCGCGCGCGCCTCAACGCCCGCCAGGGCGTGCGCTACCACCTGCAGCGAGACGTGCGCGTGCTGAACCCCGAGACGATGCAGCCGGTGCCGCAGGACGGCGAGACCATGGGCGAGATCATGTTCAAGGGCAACATCACCATGAAGGGTTACCTGAAGAATCCCGACGCGACGCAAGAGGCCTTCGCCGGTGGCTGGTTCCACAGCGGCGACCTGGCGGTGCAATACCCCGACGGCTACTTCAAGATCAAGGACCGCAGCAAGGACATCATCATCTCCGGCGGCGAGAACATCTCGTCCATCGAGGTGGAAGACGTGCTCTACCGCCACCCCGACGTGCTGGCCGCCGCCGTGGTGGCGCGGCCTGACCCGAAGTGGGGCGAGACGCCTTGCGCCTTCGTGGAGCTCAAGCTCGGCGCACAGACCACGCCCGAGGAGATCGTGGCGCATTGCAAGAAGCACCTGGCGGGCTTCAAGGTGCCGCGCTTCGTGGTGTTCGGCGAGCTGCCCAAGACGAGCACCGGCAAGATCCAGAAATTCGAGCTGCGCAAGCGCGCTGGCTCCGCCCAGGCGATCGATGTCTGAGGCCGGGAGCGGGCAGAATCGCTCCTGACTCCATAGCAGGAAACGACCATCCTACGCTGGGAAGGTCGGGTTTTCTCTTGAATAGCGCGGAAAAATGGGCCCGGCGAAGCTTCAGTCGCCCATCACCACGCCTTCGCGCCGCGGGTCGGCCCCGCCGAGCAGCACGGGCTGCCCGTTCACCGTGCCGCGCATGATGGCCTGCAGGCCGCTGGTCATGTTCTGCTCGCGCACCTCGGCACCGCGCGTGCGCAGCACGTCCACCGTCGGGGTCGGGAAGCGCTTTTCTTCCAGCAGGCTGGGTCCGTTGAGGGAGCCGAAGTTCGGCAGGTCGATCGCCCGCTGCGGGTTCAGTCCCCAGTTGAGCGTCCCGTACAAGGTCTTGGCCACGTAGTGGATGATCACCGCGCCGCCCGGGCTGCCGCCGCTCAGGAGGAACTGGCCGCTGGCCTTGTCGAACACCAGCGTCGGCGCCATGGAGGAGCGTGGCCGTTTGCCGGGCTGCACCCGGTTGGCCACCGGCTTGCCGTCTGCGTCGGTGGGTGCGAAGCTGAAATCGGTCAGTTCGTTGTTCAGCAGGAAGCCCTTCACCATCTGGCGCGCGCCGAAGACGTCCTCGATGGTGGTGGTCATGGCCAGGGCATTGCCCTGCGCGTCCACGATGCTGATATGGCTGGTGCCGTATTCGGGTTGGGGCGCCATCGGGGCGTAGCTGGTCTTGACGGCACCGGGGTTGCCGGGCTGGGCGACCTTCATCGACGGCGCGCCGGGCGCCTGGCCGATCAGCTTCGCGCGGCCGGCGAGATAGGCGGGGTCGAGCAGGCTCATCCAGTTGCCGGCGGGCGGCTGCACGAAGTCAGGATCGCCCAGGTACAGCGCGCGGTCGGCGAAGGCCAGGCGGGCCGCTTCGGTGTACAGGTAGAGCCAGTCGGCCGACGGGGCGGGGCCAGCGGGTGTTGGCACACCGGCCTGCAGCGGCAGCGACGCCGCCTGGGTGTTCGACAGGATGCCGAGGATCTGCCCCACGGCGATCGCGCCGGAACTCGGGGGCGGGAAGCCGCAGATACGGTAGTCACGGCCGGTGGCCGAGTAGTCGTGGCAGATCGGCGTGCGCTTGCGGGGCTGGTAGCCGGCGAGGTCGGACAGGCTCAGCTTGCCCGGGTTGGTCGGGTGTTTCCGCACCTTGTCCACGATGGCCTGGGCCACCTCGCCTTCAAGCAGGGCGCGCGAGCCATTGGCAGCGATGGCCCTCAGCACGGCCGCGAGTTCCGGGTTCTTCAGCACATGGCCGACCGGCCAGGGCTTGCCGTCCGGATCGTAGAAATAGGCGGCCGCCACAGGGTCTTTGGCGAGGTATTTCTCGCTCGCCAGCAAGGTGTTCAGTCGCGCGCTGACCTTGAAGCCGCCATCGGCCAGCGTGATCGCCGGCTTGAACAGCTCCGCCCAGGCCAGCTTGCCGTGCTGCCGATGCGCCATCTCCAGCATGCGCACCGTGCCCGGCACGCCCACGGACCGGCCGCCGACCACGCCATCGTAGAACGGCATCGGTTTGCCGTCGGCGCCGAGGAACAGCTTTTCATCGGCGGCCGCAGGGGCCGTTTCCCGGCCGTCGAAGGCCTCGACCTCGCGCCCGTTGTAGTGCAGCAGGAAGGCGCCGCCGCCGATGCCACTGGACTGCGGCTCCACCAAGGTCAGCACCATCTGCACGGCAATGGCGGCATCCACCGCCGAGCCGCCGGCCTTGAGCACCTGGAAGCCCGCGTCCGTGGCCAGCGGGTTGGCGGCAGCGACCGCGAACTTCGCGTTCGTCCAGCCGGGCTTTTCGGTATAGCCGGACGAGCCCTCGGGCTGAATCGGGACGGTGTAGCTGAGTCCAGGGGCGCTGGCGCAGCCGGCCAGCAGCGCGGCCAGGGCGATTGCGCTCAGCGCGGGAAAGAATAATCTGGGCATGGCGTCTCCAGGGTGTGGAGCGCCATCGTAATCGCCCGGCACAAGCGCTGCCAAGGCCGCAGAGCCGTCCCGCGAAGTGCGTCCGGAGCCCGGCCGCAGGCTCCAGACGTTACTTCAGGAAAAAAAGACCCTCGCCCAGCGTCGAATGGTCATGGTTAGCTATGACAACGATAGCGTCCCCAAGCCTGCTCGAAGCGATCAGCGCGGCGCCAGGCGGATCGCGCCGTCCAGGCGGATCACTTCGCCGTTGAGCATGTCGTTCTCGATGATGTGTTTGGCCAGCTTGGCGTAGTCCTCGGGGGTGCCCAGGCGGCTGGGGAAGGGGACGCTGGCGGCCAGGGAGTCCTGCACTTCCTTGGGCATGCCGAACATCATGGGGGTGCCGAAGATGCCGGGCGCAATCGTCATGTTGCGGATGCCGTTGCGCGCCAGGTCGCGCGCGATCGGCAGCGTCATGCCGACGATGCCGCCCTTGGATGCGCTGTACGCGGCCTGGCCGATCTGGCCGTCATAGGCTGCGACCGAGGCGGTGGAGATCATCACGCCGCGCTCGCCAGTGGCTTCGGGCGCGTTCTTGCACATGGCGTCAGCCGCCAACCGGATCATGTTGAAGCTGCCCACCAGGTTGACCATGATGGTCTTGGTATAGACCGCCAGGCTGTGCGCCCCGTTCTTGCCCACGGTCTTCTCGGCCGGCGCGATGCCGGCACAGTTGACCAGGCCCATGAGCTTGCCCAGGGATACCGCCTTGGCCACCACGGCCTGGCCATCGGCTTCATTGCTGACGTCGCACTTCAGGAACGCGCCGCCGATCGCCTTGGCGACAGCCTCACCCTTTTCCACCTGCATGTCGGCAATCACCACGGTGGCCCCGTTGGCCGCCAGCATGCGCGCCGTGCCTTCACCCAGGCCCGAAGCGCCGCCGGTGACGATGAAAACCTTGCCTTGAATGTCCATGGATATCTCCTGATGCGTTGACGTTGACGTAAACGTCAATTATCGATGATAAAAAACCCGGCCGGGCAGGGCGCCGGGCCGGGCTTTGGGCGGCGATGCTTAGGCCGCCCCTATTTGAATCCCACCCGGTCGAGCATCTGCTGCACCTTGATCTGGTTCATGCCGACCGCGCTGACCGGGATGGTCTCGCTCTTGAAGGTGCCGCCGCTCATGGCTTTGAGTGCGGCGTTCTCCACCGTCACGCCTTTGGCGGTCGGCCATTCATTGTTGCCATTGGCGAAGTAGTTCTGCGCCTCGGGGCTGGCCAGGTATTCCAGGAACTTGACCGCGTTGGCCGGGTTCTTGGCATGGCGCGCCATGGCGCCACCGGCGATGTTGATGTGCGTTCCCCAGCTGGCCTGGTTCGGAAACACCACGCCGACCTTTTCGGCGACGGCCCGTTCCTCGGGGTTCGACGAACGCATCATGCGGGCCAGATAGTAGGTGTTGGTCACGCCGATGCCGCATTCCCCGGAGGCCACGCCCTTGATCTGGTCGGTGTCGCCGCCTTTGGGCGGGCGGGCCATGTTGTTCACCAGTCCTTGCAGCCAGGCTTCGGTCTTGGCCGGGCCGAGATGCTCGACCATGGCGCCGAAGAGGCTCAGGTTGTAGGGATGGGAGCCGGAGCGGATGCACAGCTTGCCCTTGTTGACCGGATCGGCGAGTTTTTCGTAAGTGTCCACGTCTTCGCGCTTGACCTTGACCTTGTCGTAGACGATGACACGGGCGCGGGTGGAAAAGCCAAACCAGGCGACGCCGCCGTCGGCAGCACGCTTGGCGCTGAACTGGGCCGGGATCGCTGCATCGAGCACCTTGGACTTGACCGGCTGGAACAGGCCGTCGATCTCGCCCTTCCACAGGCGCGACGCGTCCACCAGCAGGATCACGTCGGCCGGCGAGGCCGTGCCCTCGGCCTTCAGACGCGCCAGAATTCCGGCATCATCGGCGTCCACCCGGTTGATCTTGATGCCGGTGGCCTTGGTGAAGTTGGTATACAAAGCCTCGTCCGTGCTGTAGTGCCGGGCCGAATACAGGTTCAGGACCTGTTCCTGGGCCGATGCGCCGGCGCTGGCCAGCACGACCGCGGTGGCGACGAAAACGAACTTCTTGAACATGCAGGATTTCCTTGGGTGATAGAGAAAAATGGGCGGGAATGCAGCGATGATAAATCAAACGCGAATCATTCTCAATAGTATTTGGTCGAATGGCGGGATCTTGAGCCGATGCTTGATCTGGATCCCATCGGTCGCTCTGGGCCTCGTTTTGGCGGGTTGCGCCGGGTCGCCGCCGCGAACGCCCGAGCCCCCGCCGGCGCCGGTGCCCTTGGTGCAGAAGAAGCCGCCACGGCTGGGTCTGGCTCTGGGCGGGGGCGCGGCGCGCGGCTTTGCCCACGTGGGCGTGATCCAGGTGCTGGAGGAGGCGGGTATAAGGCCCGATCTGGTGGTGGGAACGTCCGCGGGCAGCCTGGTCGCGGCGTTCTATGCCAGCGGCAAGAACGGCGTGCAGTTGCAGCAGATGGCCGAGACCATGGACGAGGCCACCTTCACCGACTGGACCTTGCCCATCTTCAGCCGCGGCATGCTGCGTGGCGAGGCGCTGGCGCGCTATGTGGGCGGCCAGGTCGGCGGACGTCCGATCCAGGACATGGCCTTGCCCCTGGGCATCGTCGCCACCGACCTGCAGAGCGGTCAGGGCGTGCTGTTTCGCCAAGGCGATACCGGCACCGCGGTGCGTGCGTCAAGCGCGGTGCCCTCGGTATTCCAGCCGGTGCGGATTTCGGGCCGTGATTATGTGGACGGAGGCTTGGTCGCGCCGGTCCCGGTGCGCTACGCGCGTGAGATGGGGGCCGAACTGGTGCTGGCGGTCGACATCTCCAGCCCGCCGGAAGGCAACGCGGCCGACGGCTCCCTGCAGATCCTGCTGCAGACTTTTGCCATCATGGGCAAGACCATCAACAGCTTTGAATTGCGCGATGCCGACGTGGTGTTGCGCCCGGTGCTCAATGGCATCGGCAGCGCGGACTTCGGTGCGCGCAGGCGTTCGATTGCCGCCGGGCGGCTGGCGATGCAGCAGGCGTTGCCGCAGCTACGGAAATTGCTGGCGGCACACGCTCTGTAGCTCGCGTTTCATCGCGTGACGGCGGCCACGGTCGCCTCCTTCAGCGCACGCCAGGCGACGAACTCTCGGGCGCCCGCTGACGACGCAGCGCGGTCGGTGTCTGGCCAAACCAGCGCCTGCAACTGCGGGTCAACGCGGCTTGTTCGGAATAGCCCAGCAGCTGTGCCAGTTGGGCTACGCTGGGTGCGGTGGGTTGCGCGATCAATTCGAGGAAGCGGTCGCGCCGGACCTCGTCAACGATGTCGTTGAACACCTGACCCTCGGCAAGAAGGCGCCGCTGCAAGGTCTTGGGATGAACGGCCAGGGCATTGGCGATGTCGCGCTGGGAAACGTCCCCGGTGTCAAGAAACCGTCGCGCGAGCAGGCGAACCTGTTCGGAGACCAGCTTGTCGGGTGCACCGAAATGCTCCTCGATGTAGCTGAGCGCCATCTGTTGCAGCAAGGGGTTTCGGTCCGGCAGGGGCAGGGAAAGGTCTTTTGCGGCCATGCGGACCGCGGCGACCGGCGCATCGAACCGGCAGGCGCAGCCGAGAACCTCGGCATAGCTCTGCAACGGCCCCATGCGTCGATGCGGCAGCATTGCCAGCAAGGGCTGGGCCTGCCCCTGGGTGACCAGTTTCACAAGTTGCACCATGTAGCCCAGCGAGTGCTCGATGGTCTGCGGTCGAAGCCGGACCTGGGGCACGTCGATATCGATGGTCAGATCCACCAGGGCGCCATTCGCCTTCACGGGAACGATCGAAAAGAGATAGTTCGGGCTGAGCACGAAGAGATGCCGGGCTCCGGTCAGCAGGGCCTCCTCCAGCGTGGCGGCATGTCGCATCAGGATCAGGAGCGGGCCCGCGCTGCCGGCGCCCTGACGCTGGGCCAGGCGCAGGCCGAAATCCGGACAGCTGCCCGCAAGCGCTGTGTGCTCCAGCAGCCGGATGAAGCCGATGAACGGGATGAAGGTGTCCGGATTCTGCAGGGTATCGACGGGAAGGCCGAACCGCATCAGTTCCATGACCGGGTCCACGCCGATCGAGCGCGTCAGCGCCTCATAGGCGTCCAGGTTGGAGCTGCGCACGAGCGATGTCATGGTCTGTAAGTTTTGGTAAGGATTTTCCCTGATGTCCTCAAAGGTTAAATGATTGTCCGGTGGAGTCAAGGGTCATTTGCGCAAATCGCGGAGCATCACCGCACCCGCCTCATGGGATATGCCGGTGTCATGCCAACTCGCCATCGACGACCTGGAACAACGGCTGAGGCGAATGGCCATGGCGGCTCAATCACGACATTTATCTGGAGATTTCTCATGCGATTCAATCGGACCCTACCCTCGGCATTGCTCGCTGCAATGATTCTGGCTGCTTGCGGCGGTGGTGACACCGTCGTCTATGTGCCCACGGAACCGACCGCCCCGGTGGTGCAGGGCACCGTCGTCACGGCCGCCCAGATGAACGACACCGACCTGAACGCGATCTTTGCGGCCGCCAAGGAAGGCGATACCGTCACACTGCCGCCCGGCAAGTACAGCTTCAAGGGCCCGCTGCAGATCACCAACAAGAAGAAGATCACGGTTCTCGGCGCCGGCAATGGCACGGACCCGACGTCCAACACCATCCTGTCCTTTGCGAAGGCTCTGGCGCAGAACGGCATCGACGCCGCGGGTCTGGACACGGTCACGTTCAAGAAGTTCGCCATCGAAGACGCTTCGGGCAACGGTGTCTTCGTGAATCAGTCGAAGAACGTCGTCATGGACACGTTGCGCACGGAATGGATGATCAATCCTTTCGGCACGTCCAAAATGGTCTACGGCCTTTACCCGGTCAGCAGCGACAACGTCAAGATCGTCAACAGCAAGGCGGTCGGCACGCGCGACGCCGGTGTGTATGTCGGTCAGTCGACCAACATCCTGGTGGCGAAGAACACGGTGGTCAACAACGTGGCGGGGATCGAGATCGAGAACTCCTACAACGCCATCGTCGAAGACAACGATGTGTACGACAACACCGGCGGCATCCTGGTTTTTGCGCTGAAGGCACCCCCGCGTTTCAAGACCACCGAAAACGTCGTGGTGCGCAACAACCGGATCACCGACAACAACACGCCGCCCTTTGTCAACGCCAGCGGCCTGGTGCTGACCATTCCGCCGGGCACGGGCGTGATGGTGCTGGCTTCGCAGAACGTGGAGGTCTACAACAACACGATCACGAAGCACAAGACGACCGGCGTTCTGCTGATCTCCGCCTACGCGGCCGGGGAGGAAGACAACAGCGGCATCAAGGACAGCCAGGGCAAGGTGTACGACAACTTCGGCAAGGGCAACTATGTGCACAACAACACCATCAAGGACTTTGGCTACGCGCCGGGTGGCGCCTTTGCCAAGCCGGGCAGTGAAGGCGGGCTGAAAGATTTCACCGACGCATTCATGGCGGGCTACAAGAACTTCCCGGCTGTGATGTGGGACGGCGTCATGGATCCGAACCCGGCGGTGAGTGCCGGCGTCGATGTGTCGACCGGGTACCCGCTGGGCGGCAACTACACCGGCAACTACAAGGTCTGCTCCACGGCCAACGGCGTGACCCCGCCAGTCACCAGCGTCGGCGTGAGCTACCAGAATCTGGACCTGAATCTGTTCGGCCTGATGACCCAAACGTCGAGTTTTGCCTTCCCGAATCCCCCCCGACTGGAAAAGAGCGGGGCGAACGCCTGCACCATCACCCTGCCTCCGGTGACGGGCTACCCGTCCTGATGGCCTTCATCTGATATGTGTGCCGGGAGGGTCGATGACCGATCCCGGCAACGAACCGAAAGAAATCCCATGCTATTGATTCGAAATCTCAAACTGGGGCTCAGCACCGCGCTGTGCGCCCTCGTCCTGGCGGCCTGCGGTGGCGGCGGCGACGATGCGCCAGCGACGCCCGCCGCGCCCGCTGTTCCGGTCGTCTTCCCGGTTGCCGAAGCGCCTGCCAAGCTGTCGTCCTGGAATGCCGTTCGCAGCGATGGCAGCACGATGTCGCTCAATGCCGCAGTCGTTCCGTACGACCTGTCGTCGGCCTTGTTCACCGACTACGCGCTCAAGATGCGTGCTGTCTATGTGCCTGCTGGCAAGCAGATCACCTACACCACGACCGGAACGCTCGATTTCCCGGTGGGCACGGCGATCTACAAGACCTTCTATTACCCCAAGGCCACTGGAACCGACCCCAAACTGATTCCCGTGGGCAAGTCCACCACCCATCCGCAGGGCAGCACCATCGACCTGACGAAGCATCGTCTGATTGAAACCCGGATCATCGTGCGCGAGGCCAGCGGCAAGTGGACCGGCACGACCTACGTCTGGGATGCCGACCAGAAGGATGCTTCGCTGAACATCAGCGGCAAGTATGTCGAGATGGAGTTGATCTCGGCGACCGGCGCACCTGAGCCGTTCACCTATGTCGTGCCCAATCAGCAGACCTGCCAGAAATGCCATGCCACCGAGACGGGTGGCGGCGGTGAAGTCCTCCCGATCGGACCGAAGGTTCGCAACATGAACAAGGACTACGACTACGGCGGTGGCGTGAAGGCGAACCAGATCACCCACCTGAACGATCTGAAACTGCTGGCTGGATTCACGGGTCTGGCAGGCGCCCCCAGCAATGTCGACTGGACCGATGCCTCCAAGCCCATCGGTGACCGGGCCAAGGCCTACCTGGACGTGAATTGCGCGCACTGCCACAACGGCAAGGGCAACGCCTCCCAGTCGGGCCTGAAGCTGACCCATGAGGACATCGGTTCCGCGGCCACCAGCCTGTGGGGCGTGTGCAAGAAGCCCTTGGCCTACTCCAACACCGCCCCCGGCTATCGGTATGACGTCAATCCGGGCAGCCCGCAGACGTCGATCCTGTTGTTCCGCCTGAACACGACGCTCACCGGAGACATCATGCCGGTGGTGGGTCGCCAGACGATTCACACGGAAGCCACTTCGATGCTGGCCGACTGGATCCGGCAACTGACATCGGCGCCGTCGTCGCTGGTTGCCTGCCCCCCGTAAGCGGCCCTTCTCGCTTTCACTTGCAAGGGTTGCGCCAATGGCGCAGCCCTTTGTCTTTGGAGTGCCGATGTCGGCTCCGGGATGATCGAGGAAGACAAAAAAAAGGGCTGGTCTTGCGACCAGCCCTTAAGGGATCCCTGAACCCTGGAGGTTTCGAAAGGACCCGAGGAGACAACCTGCAATCAACCGGCGTTCAAAAGCCGGCCTTCAATGGTGCAAGTCTGGCCGATATAGGCCGGACTTTGTAGAGAGTCGGCTCCAGAAGAAACGGGGGCCAAGGCCCCCGTTTTCAGGAGGCCGGGTGGATCAGCGCTTCTTGGCGGCCGGCTTGGCGGCGGTCGTGGCGGTGGAAGCCACGGCGTTGAAGTTGGCTTCAGCCATTTCAGTGGCCTGCTTGACCGCCTTCTGGACGGATTCGAACGCGTTGTTGGCAGCGGCCACGGCGCTCTTCATCACGGCGACAGCGGTCTCGGAGCCGGCGGGTGCGTTCTGCGCGGCGCCTTCGACCAACTGGGCGAACTGCTTCTGCGCATCGGCGGCCTGGCCTTCGAAGGCCTTGCTGAATTCGGCGCTGGTGCCCGAGGCGATTTCATAAAGGTGACGGCTGTAGGCGGCGGCCTTTTCAGCGAGCGGCTGGAACAGGCTGGCCTGCAGGGCGAGCAGTTCCTGGGCGTCCTTGACGCTCAGGGCGGCTTGCGTCTGGGTGGCGGACTCGTTCAGGGCGGCCTTGGCGGCGCCGACGTTCAGTTCGACGAGCTTCTCGACGCCTTCGAAGGCTTTGTTGGTCAGGCCGAACAGGGTTTCGACGTTGGCTTTGTGGGAGGCCAGGATTTGTTCAGGGGTCAGCATGGGTCAATCTCCAGGAGTTAAGTGAATCCGAACTGCGCTGAAACCTGGATCGCTCCGTGAATGGTGCAGTGCAGCATGGATCGGATTTTAGGGCGGGCGGCGGAAATTGCAATAGAAAATGTTGCGTCGCAACAAAAAATTAGAGGCGAACCTCCAGAAAGCGTTTGCGGCGCACCCTCCGCCACAATGCAAGCTTGCCTGTTTCGCCCCTGAGAAAGAGAGCCTGACCCGGCCATGAAGGCGTTCTATTCCGACCAGTTCGTGCTTCCGCTGCCACCGGGGCACCGGTTTCCGATGGCCAAGTACCGCCTGCTGCGCGATCGCGTCGCCGCCGGGTTGCCGCAGGTCCGGTTCGCCCAGGCGCCAGCGGCCAGTGATGGTGAACTGGCGCTGGTGCATGCGCCCGCCTATGTCGAGGGCATCGCTTCGGGGCAGATCGATCCGCAGATCGTGCGTGAGATCGGATTTCCCTGGAGCGAGGCGATGGCCGCGCGCGCGCGGCGGTCTGTGGGCGCCACCATCGAGGCGTGTCGTGCCGCGATGCAGGAAGGTGTAGGCGCCAACCTGGCCGGCGGCACGCACCATGCGAGCGCCCAGCGCGGCGGCGGGTTCTGCGTCTTCAATGATGCGGCCGTGGCTGCCCGGCTGATGCAGGCCGAGCAGGGGCGCCGCCAGCGCCAGCCCTTGCGGGTGGCGATCATCGATCTGGACGTGCACCAGGGCAACGGCACGGCGTCCATCTTCGCCGGCGACCCCAGCGTGTTCACCCTGTCGCTGCATGGAGAGAAGAACTTTCCGTTCCGCAAGGTGGCGGGTGACCTGGACGTGGCCCTGCCCGACGGTTGCGGCGATGATGACTATCTCCACGCGCTGGACTTGGCGCTCGACGAACTGGCGCTGCGCTTCGAGCCGGGTCTGGCCATCTACCTCGCCGGCGCCGACCCGCATGAAGGCGACCGGCTGGGGCGCCTGAAGTTGACCCAGGACGGACTGGAAGCGCGCGACCGCAAAGTGTTCGACTGGGCCTGGCAGCGCCGCCTGCCGCTGGCGCTGACGATGGCCGGTGGCTACGGCACGAACATCGACGACACGGTGCAGGTCCAGTTCAATACCTGGCGGGTGGCAGCGGCCTACTGGTGTCGCTGGCAGAATCTGCCTGGATGAGTCCCACCAAACCCCAGGCCGAGCCGCGCAGCGCCTACAGAGTCTTTCGCACCATCACCACGCGCTGGATGGACAACGACGCCTACGGCCATGTCAACAACGTCATCTATTACAGCTGGTTCGACACGGCGGTCAACGCCCACCTGATCGAGCAGGGCGTGCTTGATATCCACCAGGGCGAGACCATCGGCCTGGTGATCGAGACCCAATGCAACTATTTCGCCCCGCTGGCCTTTCCCCAGGCGGTCGAGGCCGGGATCCGGGTGGCCAAGCTCGGCACCTCCAGCGTGCGCTATGAAGTCGGCCTGTTTGCGCAGGGCGAGCCCATGACTGCCGCCAAAGGCCATTTCATTCACGTGTACGTGGACAGCGCCACGCGCCGGCCGGTGCCGCTGCCCGTATCCCTCAAAACCGTTCTGGAGCAGCTCAAGTGACTTCTTTGCCCACGTCCCAAGTCAGCACCGTGATCAGCGATCCGGCCAGCGTCGACGCCGCCATCGAGAGCCGCTTTTCTGCGCGCGCCTTCCTGCCGCGCCCGGTCGAGCGCGAGGTGCTGGCCGACCTGCTGCGCGTGGCCAGCCGCGCGCCCAGCGGTACCAACACCCAGCCCTGGCAGGTCTATGTCCTGCAGGGCGCGCGCAAGGACGAACTGGTCAGGACGATCTGCGAGGCGCACGACGCGATCTCGGTCGATCCGCAACTCGCCACCGAGTACCGCGAGGAATACGACTACTACCCGGAAAAGTGGATCAGCCCCTACATCGACCGGCGCCGCGAATGCGGCTTCGGCCTGTATGGCGTGCTGGGCATTGGCAAGGGCGACCGCGACAAGATGCACGCGCAGCACCAGCGCAACTTCCGCTTCTTCGATGCGCCCGTCGGCCTGATGTTCACCATCGACCGCATCATGGGCCGCGGCAGCCTGCTCGACTACGGCATGTTTTTGCAAAGCATCATGCTCGCGGCGCGCGCGCGCGGGCTGCACACCTGCCCGCAGGCGGCCTGGAACGGTTTCTCGAAGATCATCCTGCCGTACATCGGGGCCCGGGACAACGAGATGCTGGTCTGCGGCATGGCGCTGGGCTATGCGGATGAGTCGGCGCTGGTGAACACCTTCCAGACCACGCGGGTACCCGCCGAGTCGTTCACGCACTGGATCGAGTGAACTGATGGCCTCCACGCTCCCCGTTGCGCGTGGTTCGCTGGACGTGCCAGCGCTACAAGCGCAGGCCCTTCGTGCCGTCCCGATGTGCGCAGGCACATCGCGAGCCGCGGCACTCAGCCCCGAGGGGGTGCTCGCCGCCTTGGGGCGGCCCGGCGGCGGCTCGATGGCGCTCATGTAGCCCCGCTGCGCATGACTTTCTTCGCCATCCAGGTCCTCAACGGCCTGAGCTACGCCACCACGCTGTTCCTGATGGCCGCCGGCCTGACGCTGATCTTCGGCGTCACGCGCATCGTCAATTTCGCGCACGGCAGCTTCTTCATGCTGGGTGCGCTTCTGACGGCGCACTGGGTCACGAACTGGTTCCCGGCCTGGGGCGAGAGCGCGGGCCTGTATGCGCTGGCGATGTTGCTGGGCGCGTTGGCGGCCGGTGTGGCCGGCGCGCTGGCCGAGTTTGTCTTGCTTCGCCGGCTGTATGGGGTGCCCGAGCTGTACCAGCTGGTGGCCACGTTCGGCCTGACGCTGGCGATGAGCGATGCCATGCGCTGGGGCTTCGGGCCCGGCGAAGTCTTCGCGCCGCGATTCCCTGGGCTCAAGGGGGCGGTTGAACTGTGGGGCGAGTTCTTTCCGGTCTGGCAGCTGGTGACGATGACGCTCGGGCCGCTGGTGTGGCTGGGTTTGCACCTCCTTCTCACCCGCACGCGTTTCGGTCAGCGTCTGCGCGCCGCCACCATGGACCGCGCCATGCTGGATGCGCTGGGCGTCAACCCCAAGCCGCTGATGCTGGGTGCGGTGATGCTGGGCTGCGCCCTGGCCGGGCTGGGTGGCGCGTTGCAACTGCCGCGCGAGCCGGCCAACCTGCAGATGGACGTGAACGTGATCGTCGAGACCTTCGTGGTGGTGGTCACAGGCGGCTTGGGCAGCATCGGCGGCGCGTTCTTCGCGGCGCTGCTGATCGGCCTGATCCACGCGCTGGGCGTGAGCCTGTTTCCGCAGGCCACCCTGGTGCTGGTGTTCCTGACCATGGCCGTGGTGCTGGCGGTGCGTCCACAGGGCCTGATGGGCCAGCCGCTGGACGCGGGACCGCGGGAAATCATCCAGAAATTCCATCAGCCCAGCGTCAAGAGGTCGTTGGGCGCTCTTTATTTCGCAGCGTTCTTCGGGTTGTGCGCGCTGGCGTGGACCGGCGGCGAATACACCCGTTCGCTGGCGTCCGACGCGCTGATCCTGCTGATCTTCGGAGTCAGCCTGCAATCCATGATGGCGCTGGGGGGGCTGGTGAGCTTCGGGCATGCGGCGTTTTTCGGGCTGGGTGCCTATGGCGCGGCGCTGTCGCACACGCAATGGGGGGCGTCGCTGCCGGTGGCGCTGGCGGCAGGCTGCGCCCTGGCGCTGGCGGTGGCCGCGGTGTTTGGCGCGGCAGTGGTGCGCAGCGCTGGCGTGTACCTGGCCATGCTGAGCCTGGCGCTGGCACAGGTGATCTGGGCCACGGCCACGCAGTGGGTGGCCCTGACGGGCGGCGACAACGGGGTGATCGGCCTGCGCCTGGTTAGCGACGACACCCGGCCGCTGTTCTTCGTGCTGCTGGTGTTCATTGCCAGCCTCAGCGTGGCGGCGTTGAGTCGGCTGGCCGGCTCGACCTTCGGTGCGGCGCTGCAGGCGGTGCGCGATACCCCGCAACGC
Organism: Candidatus Skiveiella danica; assembly: GCF_022705245.1. Lineage (NCBI taxonomy): Bacteria > Pseudomonadati > Pseudomonadota > Betaproteobacteria > Burkholderiales > Comamonadaceae > Candidatus Skiveiella > Candidatus Skiveiella danica. The sequence continues at coordinate 17,894 of NZ_JAKJEW010000031.1, forward strand.
GCGGCGGCCAGCGGCCTGCCGGTGAACGGAATCAAGTACCGCATCTTTGTCGAAAGCGCCGTGCTCGCAGGCCTGGCGGGCGGCCTGGCCGCCGCGCACAAGGGCGCGGTGTTTCCCTCGGCGGCCAGTGTCGCCACCTCGGTGGATGCGCTGCTGGTGGTGCTGCTCGGCGGCGTGCACCAGCTCTGGGGCGCAGCGGTGGGCAGCGCGGTGCTGACCTGGGCCAGCGCCGAGCTGGGCAGCAGTGTGGCGGTGTTGCGCGACTACTGGCGCGGTGCGCTCGGTGTGTTCGTGATGGCGATCATGGTGCTGTCGCCCTCGGGGCTGCTCGGGTTGCTGCAGCGCATGAAAGGCGCTCGTCGGGCTGCCAGTCCCGCGGACCCGGGGGGCTCGAGATGACGCTGTACGTGCGCCAGCTCGTCAAGCATTTCGGCGGGGTGCAGGCCGTCAAGGGCGTGAGCTTCGAGGTCAACCCCGGTGAATGCGTGGCGCTGATCGGCCCCAACGGGGCGGGCAAGTCCACCACGTTTGCGTGCATCGCCGGCCAGCACAGGCTGACCCAGGGCGAAGTCCGCTGGGCCGGCCAGCGCGTCGATCGGCTGCGGCCGGCGCAGCGCCAGAAGCTCGGGGTGGCACGCACCTTCCAGGTCGCGCAGACCTTCGAAGCCCTCACCGTGCTGCAGAACCTGCAGCTGCTGATGACAGCGCCGCGCGGGCTGCGGGCCTGGAACGTGCTGGAACGCGCCGAGGTGGATGCCGCGCTGGCGCGGCTCGAACAAGTCGGCCTGCGGGATCTGGCACAGGCCGACGCGAAGGACCTGCCCTACGGTGCCAAGAAGCGGCTGGAGCTGGCCATCGCACTGGCCGGCCTCCCGGCGCAGGGCCCGCGTCTGCTGCTGCTCGACGAGCCCGCTGCCGGGCTGGCCGGGCCCGAGCGTGCCGAACTGATGGCACGGGTCACTGCGCTGGCCCGAGAGGGCGTGGCCGTGCTCTACACCGAACACAACATGGATGCCGTCTTCGGCGTGGCGGATCGGGTGCTGGTGCTGATCGACGGCCTGCTGGCCGCATCGGGCACCCCGCAGGAGGTGGCGCTAGACGCCACCGTGCGCAGCCGCTACCTGGGGCGCGGTTTTCAGGCAGGGGATGTCCATGTCTGAACTGCAGGTCCGTGATCTCAAGGTCTGGTATGGCGCGGCACAGGCGCTGTTCGATGTGTCGCTCACCGTAGGTGCGGGAGAGCTGGTCGTGCTGGAAGGGCTCAACGGGGCCGGCAAATCGACGCTTTTGCAATCCATCTTGGGCCTTTCCCAGCGTCAGACGGGCGTCATCCGCTATCAAAATCAAGACGTCTCCGACTGGGCGCCGCACCGGCGCGCGCACGCCGGGCTCGGTTTTGTGGCCGAAGATCGCCGCCTGTTTGGTGCGTTGACGGTGCAGGAGAACCTTCTGATCGCCGCGCGCGGCGATGTGGCGGGCAACACGGCCCGGGTGCTGGCCTTGTTTCCGGCCCTGGAGCGGATGCTGCAGCGCCGCGCCAGCCAGATGAGCGGCGGCGAGCAGCAGATGCTGGCCATCGCCCGCACGCTTATGACCAGCCCGAAACTGCTGCTGCTCGACGAGCCCTGCGAAGGCATCGCCCCGCTGCTGGTGGAGTCGATCCGCGATGCGCTGCTGGCGCTGCGCGCCGAAGGCATGCCGATGCTGGTGGCCGAGCAGAACCGCATCCTGGCCGATCGTGCCGACCGGGTGCTGACGCTGGCCAGCGGCCGTCTGGCCGGCTGATGTCCTCGCACCCGCCGCACCTCAGGCCAGCAGGCGCTCCCATCCCGGCCAGCTTGCGCGGTCGATCGCAAACTTGCGCGAGGCCGCGCTCCAGGACACCCCGCGCGCCATCGCGTCGGCGAACGCGGCGCCATCACTCACACGGGTGCCGCCCAGCAGCGTGACGCCGCGGGCGAACAGCGCATCCGGCCAGAGCCCGGCCGAGGGGCCGATGACAGCGAAGGTGTCGGCCTGTGGGGCGGCGGCGAGCATCGCGTCCAGCGTGTCATTGAGCAGCATGGTCGAGGTGCCGACCACCTTGTTGCAGGCGGCGAGCGCCGAGCGTTCCAGTGTGACGTGCACCTGCGGAAAGCGCTGCTGCTGGCGCCGCACCATGGCCTCGTCCAGTTCCAGCACCGAGAGCCGCCCGCCCACCGCCTGCACCTGGTGCACCAGTGGGGGGAAGAAGCCGATCATGCCCAGATGGTCGTGGCCGGTCAGCCGCACATCGCCCAGGGAGTTGCCCGCCGGCGGCGGCTGGTAGCCCACCTGGCGCCAGACGGCGTCGGTCATCGCGTTGATGGCGGCCAGAGCCAGGGCTCGCTCCACCGGGGTGCCGCCGTCGAGCCGGCGCGCCAATTGCAGGGGGTCGGCTCCGGCCAGGCGCTCGCCGCTGTGTCCACTCCGGGCACCGGTCAGCGCGTCCAGCGTGTCGCCCAGCAGCACGTAGGACAGGCCGAACGCGCCGTTCTGCAGCTCGATGGCGCAGAACTTCGCGTCTTTCGGCGCCTCATCCCCGGGCGCATCGGCCGGGATGTGCAGGCGCGCCACGCGCGGCGGCGGGAAGCGCGCGGCGATGGCTTCCAGCTGGGCGATCAACACCGGGGCCAGAGCAGGCGCAGGCAGGTTGGTGGCGGGCTTGGGGGATGGCATGGGCGCGGTCATCAGACCCCGATTTCAGCACAGGCGGGCGCGGGTTTTGCCGGGGGTGAAAGGGCCCCCGGAGGGTGCCGGCGCCGAAGTCCTTCCCGTACACTGGGGGCTCAGCATGATGACGGCGCGCGCCGCCCCGTCAGGACCGCAGCGATGATCATCACCAGCCTACTCGACACCGACCTCTACAAGTTCACCATGATGCAGGTGGTGCTGCACCAGTTTCCGGGTGCGCAGGTGGAGTACCGGTTCCGCTGCCGCAACCCGGGCGTCAACCTGGCCGCGCACGTCAGCGAGATTCGCGACGAGATCCGCTCGCTGTGCAGCCTGCACTTCCAGGACGCGGAGCTGGCCTACCTGCGCACGCTGCGTTTCATCAAGAGCGATTTCGTCGATTTCCTCGGCCTGTTCCGGCTCAACGAGAAATACATCACCGTCACCGCGCTGCCCTCTGGCGAGATCGACATCACGATCCACGGGCCCTGGCTGCACACCATCCTGTTCGAGATCCCGGTGCTGGCGATCGTCAACGAGGTCTATTTCCGCAACACCACGCCGGTGCCGGATTTCGTCGAAGGCCGCAAGCGGCTCGACCACAAGATCGCGCTGCTGCACGCCGACGGCCTGCGCGAGCTCAAGATCGCCGACTACGGCACCCGCCGGCGTTTTTCCAAGGCCTGGCACGAGGAGGTGCTGCGCGTGCTGATTGCGCGCCTGGGCGCGGGCGCAGCCGGACAGTTCGCCGGCACCAGCAACGTGCTGTTCGCCATGAAGCTGGGCCTGACCCCCTTGGGAACCATGGCGCACGAATACCTTCAGGCCTGCCAGGCGCTGGGCCCGCGCCTGCGCGACAGCCAGGTGTTCGCGTTCGAGTCGTGGGCCAGGGAATACCGCGGCGACCTGGGCATCGCCCTGTCCGACGTGTACGGCTTCAACGCCTTCCTGCGCGACTTCGACATGTACTTCTGCAAGCTGTTCGACGGCGCGCGCCACGACAGCGGCGACCCTTTTGCCTGGGGCGAACGCCTGATCGAACACTACCGCAAGAACCGGGTCGACCCCCTGACCAAGACCTTGATCTTCAGCGACAGCCTGACCGTGCCGCGCACCATCGAGCTTTACCAGCGCTTCAAGGGCCGCTGTCTGCTGGCCTTCGGTATCGGCACCAACCTGACCAACGACCTGGGTGATCCGCCGGAGCATGTGCCGCTGCAGATCGTCATCAAGATGGTGCGCTGCAATGGCCAACCGGTGGCCAAACTGTCCGATTCACCGGGCAAGGGCATGTGCGACGACGAGAAATACCTGGCCTACCTGCGGCAGGTGTTCGAGATCAGCGACAGCGCGTGAGGGGCCTGGCCTGCCAGGCGAGCCAGAACAAGATCAGGAGACACGACATGAAATGGAATCGTTGGGTGTTGGCGCTGGTGCTTGCGGGTTTGTGGCCAGGCCTGGCCGCGGCCGCCGAACTGGACGGCAGCCAGTTGTCCGCGCTGTGGGCGGTGCCTTTTGCCAGCCTGCTTTTGTCGATTGCGGTGATGCCGTTGGCCGCGCCGTTTTTCTGGCATCACCATTTCGGCAAGGTGGCCGCTGGCTGGTCGTTGGCCTTCCTGTTGCCGTTCGCGCTGGTCTTTGGTCCTGCGATGGCTGGCGTGAATCTGGTGCATGCGCTGCTGGCCGAGTACATCCCGTTCATGATCCTGCTGACCGCCCTGTTTACCGTGGCTGGCGGCATCTACATCCGCGGCAATCTGCATGGCGCGCCGGTGCTCAATACGGCCATCCTGGCGATTGGTGCCGTGCTGGCCAGCGTCATGGGCACCACAGGCGCCTCGATGCTCATGATCCGGCCGCTGATCCGGGCCAACGACAACCGCAAGCACCAGGTGCACGTGGTGGTGTTCTTCATCTTCATCGTGTCCAACGCCGGCGGCTCGCTCACGCCGCTGGGCGATCCGCCGCTGTTCCTGGGTTTCCTGAAGGGCGTGGATTTTTTCTGGACCGTGAAGCACATCTTCCCGGAGACGCTGTTCCTGATCGGATCCCTGCTGGCCTTGTTCTTTCTGCTGGATTCCTGGTACTACCATCGCAACAGGGAAGTCCGGCCCGTCGACCCGACCCCCGACACCCGGCGCATCGGTTTTGACGGGAAGATGAATTTCTTGCTGCTGGGCGTCATCATGGGACTGGTGCTGCTCAGCGGCATGTGGAAATCTGCCGTGGTCTTCGACGCGTTCGGCACCGAGCGCGGACTTCCCGGCATCGTGCGCGATATCGGACTCATCATCGTCACCCTGATCTCCCTGAACATCACGCCCCGGAAAGTGCATGAGGACAACCAGTTCGCCTGGGGTCCGATGCAGGAGGTGGCCAAGCTGTTTGCCGGCATCTTCCTGACCATCATTCCGGTCATTGCCATGCTCAAGGCCGGCGTGAACGGGCCGTTTGGCGCGGTGGTGGCCGCCGTGACGCGGCCCGACGGAACGCCCGACCCGGCCATGTACTTCTGGGCTTCGGGCATCCTGAGCTCCTTCCTCGACAATGCGCCGACTTACCTGGTGTTCTTCAATACCGCAGGCGGCGATCCGCAGGTGCTCATGACCACGATGGCCACCACGCTCGCCGCCATCTCGGCGGGCTCGGTGTTCATGGGGGCCAACAGCTACATCGGCAATGCGCCCAACCTGATGGTCAAAGCCATCGCCGAAGACCGGGGTGTCAAGATGCCCAGCTTCTTCGGCTACATGGCCTGGTCGTGCGGCATTCTGGTTCCGCTGTTCCTCATCATGACACTGATCTGGTTTCGCTGACCCATTGCCGCAGTCCTTCACACCATGACCAAACCCCACATCCTGGTTGCCCGCGCCATCTTCCCTGAAACCCTCGCCCGACTGGCACAGCAGTTCGAGGTCGAAGCCAACCCCGACGACGCCATCTGGACCAAGGCGCAACTGATCGAGCGCCTGCAGGGCAAGGTGGGTGCCTTCACCACCGGCAGCGAGCGCGTCGATACCGAGGTGCTGGCGGCCTGCCCCCAACTCAGGATCGTCGCCAACATGGCCGTGGGCTACAACAATTTCGACGTGGATGCCATGACCGCCGCCGGCGTGCTGGGCACCAACGCGCCCGACGTGCTGACCGAGACCACGGCCGACTTCGGCTTTGCGCTGCTCATGGCCACGGCGCGGCGCGTGACCGAGAGCGAGCATTTCCTGCGCGCGGGCAAATGGACCAAGTGGAGCTACGACATGTTTGCCGGTGCCGAGGTGCATGGCAGCACGCTGGGGATCCTGGGCATGGGTCGCATCGGCCAGGGCATCGCCCGGCGCGGCACGCGCGGCTTCGGCATGAAGGTGATCTATCACAACCGCTCAAGGCTTTCACCCGAGCTGGAAGCCGAGTGCAAAGCGCGCTACGTGGACAAGGAGGAGTTGCTTCGCACCGCCGACCACCTCGTGCTGGTGGTGCCGTACTCCGCCGCCTCGCATCACGCGATCGGCGCCGCCGAACTGGCGTTGATGAAGCGCACCGCCTGCCTGGTGAACATTGCACGCGGCGGCATCGTGGACGATGCGGCGCTGGCCGTGGCCCTGCGCGAGAAACGCATTGCGGCGGCGGGCCTGGATGTGTTCGAGGGCGAGCCGAAGGTGCACCCGGACCTGCTGACCGTGCCCAACGTGGTGCTGACACCGCACATCGCCAGCGCCACGATTCCGACCCGAATGGCCATGGCGAACCTGGCGGCGGACAACCTGATCGGCTTCCTGACGCAAGGCAAGCCGCTGACGCCGCTGAACCCCGAGGTGCTGACGCGTTGACGTGCCGGCGGGAACTGGCGACCGGCTGGTCTGGCGCTTCAGGCGGCAGGTAAGCCAGAAGATCCATTTGGCCAGGAATTTGGAATCAAAATGCCAATATCCCAGCGTAGAATCGTCATTTGTTGCTATAAATATTGAAGTATCATGCATTCATGCCGGTGGCTTTGATCGCGCCGTGATTTCAACCAAGCCCCATGTCTGACACCCATTTCCTGATCCTCCTTGGCGCTGCGATCCTCATCGCGCTGCTTCAACTCGTCGTGCTGCTGCGCAAGCCGCGCATCGAGCTGCCGCCCGAGCTGCTCGCGCAGCTCCAGCGGCTGGAGCAGCAGACGCAGTCGACCCGCATGGAAGTGGCCAAGAACGACGGCGCGCTCGACGGCATGGCGAACCAGCTGCAGGGTTTCACCCAGGCGACCAGCCACAGCCTGGAGGCGGTGCGTCAGGCTGTGGACGAGAAGCTGGCGCAGGCGGTGGCCGAGTCGCGCACCGGCCGCACCGAGCTGCTCGCCGCCTTTGCCGCGTTTGAGGCGCAGCTGGCGCAGCGGCTGACGGCGCTGGACGCGGCCCAGAGTCTGGCGCTGAGCAGCTTTCGCACCGAGCTCACCGGCACACTGGGCACGATGTCCGGTGCGCTGCGCGACCAGCTCGACGGCAACGGCAACCAGATCCGCAACCAGTTCACGGTGCTGCAGGAGTCTTTGTCTCAGCAACTCGCTTCGCTGGTGCAGGGCACCCAGCAGAACGCCGAGCAGCTGCGCACGGCACTCAACGAGCGGCTCGCCGCGATCCAGGCCGACAACACGGCCAAGCTGGAGGAAATGCGCCGCACCGTCGATGAAAAGCTGCACGCGACGCTGGAGCAGCGCCTGGGCGAGTCGTTCAAGCTGGTCAGCGACCGGCTGGAGCAGGTGCACAAGGGCCTGGGCGAGATGCAGACGCTGGCCAGCAGCGTGGGCGACCTGAAACGCGTGATGACCAACGTGAAATCGCGCGGCACCTGGGGCGAGGTGCAGCTCGGCGCCATCATCGACAACGTGCTCACGCCCGACCAGTACGCGAAGAACGTCAAGGTCGTGCCGGGCAGCGACGAACTGGTGGAGTTCGCCATCCGCCTGCCGGGCCGGCAGGACGAGCACCCGGTGTGGCTGCCGATCGACTCCAAGTACCCGGTGGAACACTACCAGCGCCTGATGGACGCACAGGACAGCGCCGACAAGGCTGCCATCGCGTCGGCGGGCAATGCGTTCGAAGCCTCGATCCGCTTCGAGGCGAAGAAGATCTTCAGTAAATACGTCTCGCCGCCGCACACCACTGACTTCGCCATCCTGTATCTGCCCACCGAAGGCCTGTTCGCCGAAACCTTGCGCCGCCCCGGCCTCATGGAGGCGCTACAGAACGACTGCCGCGTGATGATCACCGGCCCGGCCAACCTGGCGGCCATGCTCAACAGCCTGCAGATGGGCTTCAAGACGCTGGCCATCGAAAAACGCTCGTCCGAAGTCTGGAGTTTGCTCGGCCAGGTCAAGAACGAGTTCGCCAAGTTCGGCGACGTGGTCGAAGCCACGAAGAAGTCCATCGACGCCGCCGCGAAGAAATTCGACGAGGTCGGCACGCGCACCCGGGCCATCCAGCGCAAGCTGCGCGACGTGCAGGACTTGCCGGCGCCTGCTGCGGGCGATCTTCCCGCCCTGCCGATGCAACCCCTGATGGATGACGAATAGCCTGAACGCGCCGCTGGCCCGGTTGATCGCCGGCCAGATCTGCCTGCACGCCTGCATGGCCGGCATGCGCATGGCGGCACCGTTGCTGGCCCTGCAGCAGGGCTACAGTGCCGCGGCCGTGGGGGTGTTGCTGGCCCTTTTTGCCCTGACCCAGGTGTTCCTCGCGCTTCCGGCGGGGAGGTTTGCCGACCGCCATGGGCTGCGACGGCCGGTGCGCTGGAGCGTGGGCATGGCCTTTTCGGGTGCGGCGCTCGCGGTGGCCTTTCCGGTGTATCCCGTGCTGTGCCTGAGCGCGCTGATGACGGGCGGTGCCGCCGGCGTGGCCGTGATCGCCCTGCAGCGCCACGTCGGGCGGGCGGCGGACAACCCGACGCAGCTCAAGCAGGTGTTTGGCTGGCTGTCGATCGGGCCGGCGGTGTCGAACTTCATCGGGCCGTTTGCTGCAGGCTTGCTGATCGACCATGCGGGCCCGAGCGCCGGCTCATTGCCCGGCTACCGGACCGCGTTTGCCCTGATGGCCGTGTTGTCGCTGGCCACCTGGTTCTGGGTGCGTCACACCCGCGAGCTCCCTGCGGTCGCGCCGAAGACCGGGGTCGCCAGATCGCGCGTGCGCGACCTTCTGCGCGAGCCCATGATGGGCCGCCTGCTGGTGGTGAACTGGCTGCTCGCATCCTGCTGGGACGTGCACACCTTTGTCGTGCCGATCCTGGGCCATGAGCGCGGCTACAGCGCGTCGGTGATCGGAACGATCCTGGGCGCTTTTGCCATCGCCGCCGCAGTGATCCGCCTGTTTCTGCCGATGCTGGCGGCGCACCTGAAGGAGTGGGTCGTGGTCTCAATGGCCATGGGGATCACGGCGCTGATCTTTGCCGTCTACCCGCTGATGCCTTCGGCCCTGACCATGGGCTTGTGCTCGGTGCTGCTCGGGCTGACGCTGGGCTCGGTGCAGCCCATGATCATGAGCACCCTGCACCAGATTACACCGCCGCATCGGCAGGGCGAAGCGCTGGGTCTGCGGCTGATGACGATCAATGCCTCCAGCGTGATGATGCCGCTGCTGTTCGGCGCGGCCGGCGCGCTGATCGGGGTCAGCGGGGTGTTCTGGGTGGTCGGTGCGGCGGTCGGTGCGGGTACGCGCCCGGCATGGCGGCTGCGTCCGAAGACGGCGAGACCGGCTGGCTGAATCCCGACTTACACCGCGGTGTCCCAGGGCGCCGAGAGGCGTACTGCGCCGTTGATGATGCCGACCATCGAATAGGTCTGCGGAAAGTTACCCCAGAGTTCACCGGTGGCGGGATCGAGGTCTTCGCTGAGCAGGCCCATTTTGTTGCGCCGCGCCAGCAGCGCCTCGAAGGCTTCGCGCGCCTGCTCGCGCCGGCCAATGCGGGCCAACGCGTCCACGCGCCAGAAAGAGCAGACGTTGAAAGCGGTCTGGGGCCGGCCAAAGTCATCCTCGGCCTCGTAGCGGCGCATGAACGCGCCGTCGCACAGCGAATGTTCCAGCGCCTGCACCGTGCTCACGAAGCGCGGGTCCTGCGGCGGCAGGAAACCCACCTCGGCCATCAGCAACACGCTGGCGTCGAGGTCGCGCCCGCCCAGGCTTTCGACGAAGGCCTGGCGTTCATGGCTCCAGGCGTGCTGCAGGATGTTGCCGCGAATGATTTCCGCCCGCTGGTGCCACAGGCTGGCGCGCACCGGCAGGCCCAGCACCACGGCGATGCGAGCCAGCCGGTCACAGGCGGCCCAGCACATCAGCGCCGACGAGGTGTGCACCCGCGCGCGGGTACGCAGTTCCCAGATGCCGGCGTCGGGCTGGTCGTGCAGGCGCCAGGCCTGCTCGCCCATCATCTCGAGGGCGGCAAAGTCGGCCCTGTCGCCGCGCACCAGCAGCCGGTGGTCGTGGAAGGCCTGGGTGGCACCGAGTACAACGCTGCCATAGACGTCATGCTGAAAATGCTCCTGCGCCTGGTTGCCCACGCGCACCGGGCCCATGCCGCGATAGCCCTTGGCGTGCGCAACGATCGATTCCGGCAGCGAGCGTTCCAGCCCGATGCCGTAGAGCGGCTGCACGTGCCCGCTTGCGGCCCCGCGCACCACGTTGTACAGCCATTGCAGATAGCTCTCCATCGTCCCGACCTCGGCCAGGCTGTTGAGCGCACGCACCACAAAGAAAGCGTCGCGCAGCCAGCAGTAGCGGTAGTCCCAGTTGCGCCCGCTGTGTGGCGCTTCGGGAATGCTGGTCGTCATGGCCGCGACGATGGCGCCCGTCTCCTCGTATTGGCAGAGCTTGAGCGTGATGGCCGCGCGGATCACGGCGTCCTGCCACTCCAGTGGCACCGCCAGGCGGCGCGACCAATGCCGCCAGTACAGCGCGGTCTGCTCCTCGAACTCGCGCGCCGTCTCGTCGATGCCTCCGGCCAGCGTTTCGTCGGGCCCAAGCAGCAGGCTGACGGGCGCCTGCAGGGTGAACCAGGTGCCGTCGATCAGGTAGGTCAGCGGGACGCTGGTATTCAAGCGCAATGTGAGCCCCGGCAGGTTGTAGCGCAGGTGGTGGCTGCCCCGGGTCAGTGTCGGCAGGGTGGCGCCCCAGTCCCCATTGGGCCGCACCACGAAGCGCACCCGCGGGTGCCCGGCCAGCGGCCGCACGCGCCGCACCAGCTGCGCTGGACGAAAGACGCGGTCACGGGTCAAGAACCGTGGCACGAAGTCCACCGTCTCGATCCCGTTGCCGCTGTCGTCCCACAACCGGGTGCGCACGATGGCGGTTCCGGGGTCGTAGGCTTGTTCGATCCGGGCCAGACTTTCCAGTTCGACGGTCATGGCGCCATCCAGCGGCAGGCCTTGGGCACTTTGCAGCAAGGCGTCGAACACCGGCGAACTGTCGAAGCGCGGCATGCAGCACCAGACGATGCTGCCGCTCTGATCCACCAACGCGCTCACCGTGCAGTTGCCGATGGGTGCCAGTTCCAGTGTCGCGGGCTGGCGGGGTAGAGGGGGCGCGTTGGTCATGAAGGAAACCTTCCGGGATGGAGCGTCAAGGCGCAAAATGAGGGTTGAGTTACATTTGTACAAATATACAAGGAAAGCGGATGCACCTTTCAAAACCGTCACATCATGACCTCGGGGTGGCGCGTCGTCCATGAATTTGAAGACGGTCCGCCTGCAACTGAGGTTTCTGCTGCCGCTGGCGGCGACGCTGATCGCGGCCGCTTACTTGGCCGCACCCCTGATGGACCAGGTCACGCTGCGCTGGTTCAGCCGCGACCTGAACAGCCGCGGCGCCCTCGTAGCCAATGCGCTTTCGGATTCCCTGGCCGAGGCTTTGCTGTCGAACAAGGTCGCCCGATTGCAGTCCCTGTTCGACCGCACGTCGCAGGACGAGCGGCTTTTTGCCATTGGTCTGTGCAGCCCCGAGGGCAAGTTGCTGCAGAAGACCGACCGATTCCCATCCAGTTTGTCCTGTGTGGCGGCTCTGGAGCTGTCCCGCCATGCCGAGTCGACCCTGGCGCTGACCGGCGGGCAGGTGCTGGTCGGTGTACATGATGTGATGGGCCATCGGGCCGTGGCCCCGCAGGCCGTTGATCCAGCGCCCGGCGTGCTGCCCGACGAAGCCATCATCGCCCTCGAGGCACAGCAGCCGGCAGAGCTGGTTCAGGCGCCGCCGGTGCTGCTCGGGCGACTCGTGCTGCTGCACGATCTGAGCTTCATCGACCGGCGCAGCCAGGACACGCGGCGCTACCTGATCGGCCTGATTGCGGCACTCGGATTCGTCATCGCGGTGATCACGGTGGTTGTCGCCCAGCTCAGCTGGCGCGGCTGGGTCAATGGGGCGCGCGCCATCATGCGCGGCGAGGGCCTGCTCAGCCCTTTGATGCCCGCCCCGGAACTGGCACCGTTTGCCGCTGACCTGCGCGCCCGGCTGCGCGACCTCGAGGACGAATACCGGCGTTCCCAGGGCCCCGAGGCCGAGTGGACGGCGGATCGCCTGCGCGCGCTGTTGCGCACGCAGCTCAGCGGCGACCAGGTCATCGTGGTGTCGAACCGGGAGCCGTACATCCACGAGCGTTCCGAAAGCGGTGTGGTCGTCAAGCGGCCGGCCAGCGGGCTGGTCACCGCCGTGGAGCCGGTCATGCGGGCGTGCTCGGGCACCTGGATCGCCCATGGCAGCGGCAGCGCCGACCGGGACGTGGTGGACGCGCGCGACCGCGTGCTGGTGCCGCCCGGGCAGGACGACTACTGGTTGCGCCGGGTCTGGCTGACGCCGGAGGAAGAGCAGGGCTATTACTACGGCTTCGCCAACGAAGGCCTGTGGCCGCTGTGCCATGTGGCGCATGTGCGGCCGGTGTTCCGGGAGTCGGACTGGGAGGCCTACCGCGCGGTCAACCAGCGCTTTGCCGACGCGGTGATCGCCGAGGCGCGCGGCGAAGACCCGGTGGTGCTGGTGCAGGACTACCACTTTGCGCTGCTGCCCGCGATGATCCGCGAGAAGTTGCCCCAGGCCACCATCCTGACCTTCTGGCACATTCCCTGGCCCAACCCGGAGTCGTTCGGCATCTGCCCTTGGCGCCGCGAAATCCTGCAGGGCATGCTGGGCAGCACGATCCTCGGGTTTCATACCCGTTTCCACTGCAAGAATTTCATCGAGACCGTGGACCGCTACCTGGAGGCGAGGATCGAGCACGAACATTCGACCATCGCCTTCCAGGAAAAGGAAACCCTGGTCGAGAGCTATCCGATCTCGATTGAATGGCCGGACGAGGCCGAGGTGGCGGGCTGGGCGCCAGTGGAGGCATGCCGCCGCCGCGTGATCGAGTGGCTGGAGTTGCCGGTCGACGTCTGTCTGGCGGTGGGCGTGGACCGCTTCGACTACACCAAAGGGATTCTGGAGCGACTGAACGCGGTGGAGCGGCTGCTGGAGAAATGGCCGTCGTGGATCGGCCGCTTTGTGTTCGTGCAGGTGGCCGCGCCGACCCGGGGCGCGCTGGACGAGTACCGTAGCTTCCAGGAGCGTGTGCAGCGGACGTCTGAGCGCATCAACGAGCGCTTTGGCCGGCCCGGTTACCAGCCGGTGCACCTGCTGGCACAACACCATGAGCACGACGCCGTGTTCGAGCTCTTTCGCGCTGCCAACATCTGCGTGGTGACCAGCCTGCATGACGGCATGAACCTCGTCTGCAAGGAATTCGTCGCCGCCCGCGACGACCTGCAGGGGGTCCTGCTGCTCAGCCGCTTTGCCGGCGCGGCGCGTGAACTCTCAGAAGCGTTGATCGTGAATCCTTATCACGTGGAAGAGACCGCCGATGCCCTGCACCGGGCGGCCACCATGCCGGTGGGGGAGCAGCGCGAACGCATGGCCAGCCTGCGCAGCACGGTGCGCGAGTTCAATGTGTTCCGCTGGGCAGGTCGCATGCTGGCCGACGCCGGGCGCTGGCGCCTGCGGGCGCGCATCGAGGCGCGGGTGCGGCGCTCGGGCGCAGACTGAGATGCCCCTGAGAAAGGCGCCTGGCGGGATGCAGCATCTTTTCACGCCGGCGGGAGAAGTTGCACTGGCGGCAACCCTGCTGCGCCGGCCGCTGCTCGCCTTCGATTTCGACGGCACCCTGGCACCCATCGTGGCCCGGCCCGACGACGCCCGAATCTCGCAGGCCGTTTCGGCGCGACTCAAGAGCCTGGCGGCACAATTGCCCGTGGCGATCGTGACGGGCCGGGCCGTGGCGGATGTGCGGGGCCGGCTCGGATTTGAGCCGCGCTTCATTGTCGGCAGCCACGGGGCAGAAGACGGGCTGGATGCCAGCGCTGCCGCCGCGCGCGCAGGGGCGTTGAATCCCGTGCGTGACCTGCTGCGCACGCGCGGCGCTGACCTGGCGGCAGCGGGTGTCGGCATTGAAGACAAAGGGCAGTCCATCGCGTTGCACTACCGCCTGGCGCGCGAGCAGGCGCGCGCGCCCATGCTCATCCTGGAAGTCCTCGCGCAGCCGGGCCTGTCGGTGCAGGTCTTTGCAGGAAAAATGGTGGTCAACGTCATGGCGCCGGACGCGCCAGACAAGGCAGACGCCGTGCATGCGCTGGTGGCGCGGTGCGGCGCCGCCAGTGCGATATTCGCCGGCGACGACGTGAATGACGAACCCGTGTTTGTCTCGGCGCCACCAGACTGGCTGACGGTGCGCATCGGGCGGGACCATCCGGCTTCACGGGCCCGATACTTTCTCGACAGTCCTGCCGAGATGGCCATGCTGCTGGAGCGCATGCTGGTGCTGCTGGCACGGATCGACGCTTCGTGAATCAAGGGTAATACCTGATCGCCATGTGCATTTGTGCAAATATAATAATCAGGTTGACCGGGTTGTGGGGATCGAGGTCAGCTACTCGAGTTCGGAGCCCTTCGGGGCTCCTTTTTTTCGATCCATCCCATCATGAAACCAGTTGACCCAAATCCCGTCGATCCCGCCAACACGGCGCAGGTGCTGCGCCGCTTCCGGGTGGTTTTCAACGCTGTTCGCACCCACTTCCAGCAAGTTGAAAAACAGGTCGGCCTGGGTGGTGCGCAGGTCTGGGCGCTGAGTGTGGTCAAGGACCACCCGGGCATCGGCATGGGGGGGGTCGCGAAGAGCATGGACATCCACCAGTCCACCGCCAGCAACCTCATCAAGACCTTGCTGCGCAAGGAGCTGATCAGCCTGAGCCGCTCCTCGGGTGACCGGCGCAACGTGCACCTGGAAATCCTGCCGGCTGGTCTGGCCGTGCTGGGACAAGTCTCCGGTCCCTTTGAAGGCGTTCTACCCATGGCACTGGGCAAGTTGCCACAGCGAACCTTGCAGCGTCTGGATCAAGACCTGGGGCAACTCATCGGCCTGCTGAAAGCCGATGAAGAAGCCGGCGGAATTCCATTGGCCGAGCTCTGAACCGAACACTTGCAGGATTCAGATGAGCAGGCCACCCTTGAGCCCCTCTCGACGAACAATGAACCCGCAGCCGTCTTGATGTCGCTACCCCAAAGAGGATCCGGCCGCCTGTCGCCTCGCAATACCGTCAGAACGATGCGCGCCGCGTGGCTGCGTTTACAGCGATCCTGGCGGCCGGTGCGCGACATGGACCCGGAGTTCTGGCGAAAGCTGGGCGCGGAACTTTCGTCCGTCCGCCCTTGGATCGATCGGGGCATCGTCCTTGCCTATGCGGCGCTGACCGGATTGATCGTGGTCGGCTTCACATTGCTGGCTGAAGCGGCCACCCATGGCTTTGCCGCGCTGACGCAAGCGAGCGTTTACGCGAAATACATTTCGCTTTTGTGGACACCGGCGCTGACCGTCGTGCTGCTGTGGTGGACCCGCCGGTTTGTTCCGGGCGCCATGGGTTCGGGCATTCCGCAGGTGGTGCGCGCGCTCGACGACAACCTTGATCACGCCCAGCGAAGCTGGCTGGTCTCGCTGCGGCTGTCCCTGCACAAGATCGGGCTGGTCTCGGGCGGCCTGCTGGCCGGTTTGTCGATTGGCCGCGAAGGCCCGACGGTCCAGGTCGGTGCGGGTGTCATGGGGCATGCCCGGCGCTGGCTGTCGCCGCAATCCGGTCTGGACTCACACGATCTGATGGTGGCTGGGGCTGCAGCGGGAATTGCGGCCGCCTTCAACACCCCGCTGGGTGGCGTCATCTTCGCGCTGGAGCAACTGTCCCGACGGCGCAGCATGTCTCAAAGCTCGCTGGTGATCGTCAGCATTGTGCTGGCCGGCCTTGTGGCCGTGTCCGTGTTCGGCAACGAGACCTACTTTGGCCGCCTGCGGGTGCAGGCGCTCTCCTGGAGTTTGCTGGGGCCGGGCTTGCTGGTGGCGCTGGTTGCGGGCCTGGCCGGCGGGTTGTTTTCCCGTCTGATGATCGTTTGCGCGCAGGGGCTTCCGGATCGATTCAGTCGCTGGCGCAGCCTCTATCCACTGCGCTTCGCTGCAGCCTGTGCCTTGGGCGTGGCCATCATTGGCATCGTGACGCAGGGCGCCACGGCAGGCGCCGGCTATGCGCCGACCCGGGCTTTGCTCGAAGGGCATGCGGACCTGCCGGGTGTCTATACGGTGCTGAAGTTCTGCGCCACCTGGCTGTCCAGCTGGACCGGTGTGCCGGCCGGCGTGTTTGCGCCCTCACTCGCGATTGGCGCGGGCATCGGTCAGGACGTCGCCTTGCTGACCGGTGTAGGGCCGGAAGCGGCCATCCCCCTGATTGCGCTGGGCATGGCGGGTTTTCTTGCCGCAACCACCCAGGGGCCGATCACCGCCTTCATCATCGTGATGGAAATGGTGGCCGGAAACGCCATGGTTCTGAGCCTGATGGCCTGTGCCCTGTTGGCCAGTGGCGTGGCCCGCCTGGTGACCCGGTCCATGTACTTCGAACTGGCTGCCCTGCTGCCCGTGCCGCCCAGTCGTACGGAATCAGACGCTGAGCTTCGCATCGCCAGATGAGCTCAACCGGTGGATGGCAACGTAGCCCGCAAAGGCGTTCGCGCATGTTTCCGGCTCAAATTCCACAATAACCGCAGCCCCTGGTGCCAGGAAGTCCTATCCCGCCCGCGCTGCCAGCGCGTAGAAGTCGCGGATGATGTCCCAGGCTTCCTGAGGATCGTCGACGTACTGGAAGAGGTTCAGGTCTTCCGGCGAGATGGCGCCTTCCTCCACCAGCACGTCCATGTTGATCAGCCGCTTCCAGTAGTCGGAGCCGAACAGGATGATCGGCACCGGCTTGGCTTTCTTGGTCTGTACCAGGGTCACCACCTCGAACAGCTCGTCCAGCGTGCCGAAGCCACCGGGGAAGGCCACCAGCGCCTTGGCGCGCATCATGAAGTGCATCTTGCGCATCGCGAAGTAGTGGAACTTGAAGCTCAGGTGCGGCGTGACGTAAGGGTTGGCCGACTGCTCGTGCGGCAGCGCGATGTTCAGCGCCACTGACGGCGCGCCCACGTCGCGCGCGCCGCGTGTGGCGGCTTCCATGATGCCGGGGCCACCGCCGGTGCAGATGTACAGGCGCTCCTCGGGTGGCAGGTTCAGGCTGTCGGTGGCCACCAGCCGGGCAAATTCGCGCGCCAGTGCGTAGTGGCGGGCATTGCGTTGGCCCCGGCGGGCCTTTTCAAGGTCCTTCGGGTCGCCGCTGGCCAGCGCGGCGGTCAGCGCCGCTTCGGCGTCGTCGGGGGCAGGAAAACGCGCGCTGCCGAAGACGACGATGGTGTTCTCGATGCCCGCCGCGGCCTGGTCCAGGTCGGGTTTGAGCATCTCCAGCTGGATGCGCAGGCCGCGGGTTTCGCGGCGCAGCAGGAATTCGGGGTCTGCAAAGGCGAGCCGGTACGCATCGGGCTCCAGCGGCTGGCCGGTGGCGGCGTGCGCCTGCAGTTCGGCCCAGGCCTCGGCCAGGCGGCTGACTTGGATGTCCTGATTGGTTTCCATGGCGTGTGTCTCGGAGAGGAAAGGATTGACGGGGAGCATAGGGCAAGCGTCTTGCCAATGAAAAAGGCTCCCTGCGGAGCCTTTTTCGGGGCGGGCCGGCGCCAGGCTCAGACGCGCTTGCGATATTCGCCGGTGCGGGTGTCGATTTCGATCTTGTCGCCCTGAGAGACGAACAGCGGCACCGGCACTTCGAAACCAGTGGCGATCTTGGCGGGCTTGAGCACCTTGCCGGAGGTGTCGCCTTTGACGGCGGGCTCGGTCCAGGTGATTTCGCGCTCGACGCTGGTGGGCAGTTCGACCGAGATGGCTTTGCCGTCGTAGAACACCACTTCCACGGCCATGCCGTCTTCGAGGTAGTTCAGGGCGTCGCCCATGTTCTCGGCCTCGACTTCGTACTGGTTGTAGTCGGCGTCCATGCAGACGTACATCGGGTCGGCGAAGTAGGAGTAGGTGCACTCCTTCTTGTCCAGGATGACCTGGTCCATCTTGTCGTCCGCCTTGAACACGACTTCCGTGCCGAAGTTGGCGATCAGGCTCTTGAGCTTCATGCGCACCGTGGCGGAGTTGCGGCCGCCGCGGCTGTATTCGGTCTTGAGGACGACCATCGGGTCCTTGCCGTGCATGATCACGTTGCCGGCGCGGATTTCTTGAGCGATTTTCATAGTGGTTCCAGAGGGTTGGGTCGCTGCCCCGGTAGGAAAATCTACACGGCGGATGCGGCGGTGGCGGCAGGCGTCGGGCCCAGCCCGCCGAAATTCTGCAAAGCCTTGGATTTTAACGTTTTTTTCCAACAAAGCCCAGCAACTGGGTGGCCAGGTCGTCCTGCGTGAACAGCCGCTCGCGCGCCGCGCGCGCGCAAGCGTCCCAGGCGTTCAGTTCCGGCGTGCTCGGCGAGCGGGCGCCTGCGGTGTCGGCGATGCCGTTCCAGGTCCTGTGAAACTGCCGCAAAGAGGCGGGTGCATCGAGCCAGTCCAGGAAGGCTTCGAGCTTGGCATGGTGCGCGCCGTCATCCTGCGGGTAGATCTGCCAGATCAAGGGCCGGCCCGCCCACAGGGCGCGCACCAACGAGTCCTCGCCGCGCACGAAATTGAGGTCGCAGGCCCACAGCAGGTGGTCGTAGTCGACCTGGGTGAGCGCCGGGAGGTATGAAATCGATAGCGAAGAATGACCCATTGACGATGGGATGTGGCCATTTTCGTTCTTGAAAATGGAATTGACCGCCTCCGCAGCCCGTCCATGGGTCACCAGCAGCCGGGTGGGGGTCGCATCGGCCGCCAGATGGGCCAGCCAGGGCGCCAGCGCCGGCGGTTCGTAGCAGAACAGCGACAACAGGCGCTCGCCGCCAGCCTGCACGCCGAGCGCGGCCAGCCAGCCGGCCCGGTCGAACGCGGCCTGGCGCGCGGCCAGGTCCCTCTCGCGCAGCAGCCCGCCGGTGCGCGGCGTGAAGCCAGGGTAGAAGAAATGGCGCGTCAGTCCCTGTCCAGGGCCGTGCATCACCGGCGAGGGCAGGCCGTGGCAGCGTTCCACGTAGGGCTCGGCCGAGAGGTACTCCAGGTTGATCCAGACGGGGTCTGTTGAACGATTCTGGCCATTTCCCAGCGTCGAATGGCGTTGGAATGCTATGAATTCAGATGCAATTTCACAACCGAAGGCCTCGATCCACACGTCGGCGCGCGGCAGCTGCGCCATGGCTTCGGGTGGCATACCCGCGTGAAACGGCCGCGTCCACGGCAGCACCTGAATGCCCGCGAGGTGGCCTTCCACTGCGCCCGGCGCCATCCAGGCCAGGGCACGGGCATCGTCCACCCACAGCCGCACGCGCTGGCCGCGCGCCGCCAGCTGCGCGGCCAGACGCCAGCACACACCGAGGTCGCCGTGGTTATCGATCACCTGGCAGAAGAGGTCCCAAAGCAGGAGGGGGGAGGACGGGGCGGTCGGCATGCGGCGGATTGTCCCACCCACGCGCCCGGCACCAATTCCCGATACACTGGATAAATAAACAGTTGTTCAAGCCGCGCCATGTCCGAGTTCAAGCTCCCGCTCAACGCCATCAAAGGCCGCGGTGCTGCCACGCGGCTGGCGCACCGATTTGCCAGGGACGTGCGCGAGGCCTTCGACGACGACTGGCCGACGACCGACGCCGACAATGGCGCCGCTTCCGCCGTGCCCACGCAGGTGATCTTCGAAGACGTGAAATCCGCCATCGCCCGCAACGACTCACCCGACATCGACTTCGACTTCTCCATCAACCCCTACCGCGGCTGCGAGAATGGCTGCAGCTATTGCTACGCCCGGCCCACGCACAGCTACCTGAACCTGTCGCCCGGGTTGGACTTCGAGACGAAGATCATTGCCAAGCGCAACCTCGCCGAGGTACTTCGGTGCGAGCTGGCCGCACCGCGCTACCGTCCGCGCCGGCTCAACCTGGGCTCCGCCACCGACTGCTACCAGCCGGCGGAGCGCGAGCTGCGCCTGACCCGCGCCGTGATCGCGGTGCTGCAGGAGACCCGCCACCCGTTTTCGCTGATCACCAAGGGCAGCGGCGTGGAACGCGACCTGGACCTCATTGCCCCCATGGCCGCGATGGGCCTGGCCGCGGTGTACGTGACCGTCACCACGCTGGATGCGCAGCTTTCGCGCCGCCTGGAGCCGCGCGCCGCGGCGCCCTGGCGCCGCCTGCGCACGATCCGCGCGCTGGCGGATGCGGGTGTGCCCGTGGGCGTGAGCGTGGCGCCGCAGATTCCGTTTCTCAACACCGACATGGAGCAGGTGCTCGAAGCCGCCTGGGAGGCCGGCGCGCGCCGCGCTTTCTACACCGTGCTGCGCCTTCCGTGGGAGGTGGAGCCGCTGTTTCGCCAGTGGCTGGCCCTGCACGCCCCCGAGCGCGCGCAGCGCGTGCTGGCCCGGGTGCGTGAGATGCGCGACGGACGCGCCTACGAGGCCGACTTTTCCACGCGCATGAAAGGCCATGGCGTCTGGGCCGACCTGCTGCGCCAGCGCTTCGAGAAAACCTGCGCCCGCCTGGGCTACGGCGATCAGCCGACGGTGCTGGACATGAGCCAGTTCCGGCCCGCGGCCCTTGGGGGGCAGGGCCGGTTGTTCTGAGGCAACAAGCGCCAGCCGGATGACAATGGCGTCCTCGACAAGCTACCCAACGGACCCCCGGATGGCTCTTTCCGATATCCAGATCGCCCAGGCGGCAACGCTCAAACCCGTCTTGCCCTTGGCGCAGGAGCGTCTCGGGATTCCCGCTTCGGCGCTGGAGCCTTACGGGCACTACAAGGCCAAGATCGACCTCGCCTGGCTGGACCGGCATAGCGGGCCGAGCGGCAAGCTCGTGCTCGTGACAGCGATCAGCCCGACGCCGGCCGGCGAGGGCAAGACCACCACCGTGGTGGGCCTGGGCGACGCGCTGAACCGCATCGGCAAGCGCTGCGTGATCGCGCTGCGCGAGCCATCACTGGGGCCAGTGTTCGGCATGAAAGGTGGAGCCGCGGGCGGCGGCCATGCGCAGGTGGTCCCGATGGAAGACATCAACCTGCACTTCACAGGTGATTTCAACGCCATCGCGCTCGCCCACAACCTGCTGGCGGCGCTGATCGACAACCACATCCACCATGGCAATGCGTTGGGCTTCGACCTGCGGCGCATCGTGTGGCGTCGCGTCATCGACATGAACGACCGTGCGCTGCGCTCCACCGTGATCTCGCTTGGCGGCTCGGGCAATGGCTTTCCGCGCGAGGACGGCTTCGACATCGTCGTCGCGTCCGAGGTCATGGCGATCTTCTGCCTGGCCACCTCGCGGCGCGACCTGAAGGAGCGGCTGGCCCGGATCATCGTCGGCTACACGCGCGATCTGGACCCGATTCGCGCCAGCGACCTGCAGGCCCAGGGGGCCATGGCGGCACTGCTGAAGGATGCCATCAAGCCGAACCTGGTGCAGACGCTGGAGAACAACCCGGCCATCATTCACGGCGGACCGTTTGCCAACATTGCGCATGGCTGCAACCCCGTCATCGCAACCCAGGCGGCCCTGAAGCTGGGCGACTACGTGGTGACCGAGGCGGGCTTCGGTGCCGACCTGGGGGCCGAGAAATTCATCGACATCAAGTGCCGCAAGTCAGGGCTGCGGCCTGATGCCGTGGTGATCGTGGCGACGCTGCGCGCGCTCAAGTACCACGGCGGCGTGGACCTGAAGGACCTCGCGGCGCCCGACCCGGCCGCGGTGGAGAAGGGCCTGCCCAATCTGGAGCGGCACATCGAGAACATCCGCCATCGGCATGGTCTGCCCTGTGTCGTGGCGTTGAATCACTTCACCAGTGACACCAAGACCGAACTCGCGGTGTTGCGCAGGCACATGGAGCGCCAGGGCGTGCCGGTGGTGATGGCCCGCCATTGGGCCGAAGGCTCTGCCGGTGCCGAGGAACTGGCGCATGCGGTGGTCAGGCTGGCCGAGTCCGGCACGGCCCAGATGCGATTTGTCTACGAGGACGCCGACAGCCTGTGGAACAAGATGAAGGCGATTGCCACGCAGATCTATGGCGCATCCGACATTTCGGCCGACTCGGCGGTGCGGGCCCGGATTGCCCGCCTGCAGCAGGAGGGCTACGGCCACTACCCGGTCTGTGTGGCCAAGACGCAGTATTCGTTCTCGACCGACCCTAAACGGCGCGGCGCGCCCAGCGGCCACATGGTGAATATTCGCGACGTCCGCCTTGCCGCGGGGGCGGAATTCGTGGTGATGATCTGCGGCGACATCCTGACCATGCCGGGCCTGCCCAGAGAGCCGGCGTCCTCGCGTATCGACATCGACGACGAGGGGCGGATTTCGGGCTTGTTTTAACCAGCCGGCAGCGCATGTTGTGGCGGCGTGCGCAGGGGCATCCGAATTCAATCCGGCCTGCGGACCCGGCGGGTCACTTCACACCCTCACAACCTCACACCGGCCAGGTCGCGCCGTGCTCGGGCACGATGGCGCGCCATTTCAGCTCGTGCTCAATGCGCTGGCGCAACGCATCGGAGGCGGCCATGTCGCCGTGCACCACATAGACCTGGTCTGGGGCGCCTCGCATCTTGCGTAGCCAGTCGAGCAGCTGGTTGGCGTCGGCGTGGGCTGAGGCCGACTGGAGTTGCACCACTTCGGCGGCCACCTCAACCTCTTTGCCGTGGATGCGCACCGGACTTTCGCCGGCGGCAAGGCGGGCGCCGCGAGTGCCCGGGCTCTGGTAGCCGGTCAGGATGACCATGTTGCGCCGGTTGCCGGCGTACAGCGCCAGATGGTGCAGCACCCGGCCGCCGGTGGCCATGCCGCTCGCGGCCAGGATCACCATGGGCCCGTGCCGGTTGGCAAGGGCCTTGGATTGCTCCGGCGTTTCGATCATGGTGGCGGCATGCGCCATGGCCTGCGCCGCGCGCGCGCTCAGCCGGTGGTCGTCCGGGTGCTGGTTGAACAGGTTTGTAGTGTGGACGGCCATCGGGCTGTCCAGGAACACCGGCAGGCCGCGCGGGATGGCGCCTTTGGCCTTGAGCTGCGCGATGGCATGCAGCACGGCCTGCGCTCGCCCCACGGCGAACACCGGCACGACCGCCACGCCCCCGCGCGCAGCCAGCCGCTGCAGCGCGGGGCCGAATTCGGCCAGCAGGTCTTCCTGGGGGTGCAGGCGGTCGCCGTAGGTGGACTCGATCAGCACCGTGTCGGCGGCCGGCGGGTCGGCCGGCGGGTTCATCAGCAGGTCATCGGGGCGACCGAGGTCGCCCGAGAACAGGATGCGGTGCCCGGCCACTTCCAGAAGCAGGCTGGCCGCGCCCAGGATGTGGCCGGCGGGCGTGAAGGTGGCCCTCCAGCCGCGAATGGGCTGGAAGGTCTGGCCGAAAGGCTCCGCGTGGATCCGGCCCAGGCAGTCCAGCGCATCGCGGCGTGTGTACAGCGGCAGCGCCGGTGTGTGTTTCGAAAAGCCGTGCCGGTTGGCGAAGGCGGCGTCTTCTTCCTGGATGTGGCCGCTGTCGGGCAGAAGGATGCCGCAGAGGTCGCGCGTGCCGGCGGTGGCGTGCACCCGTCCGTGAAAGCCTTCGCGCACCAGCACCGGCAGGTAGCCGCTGTGGTCCAGGTGGGCGTGGGTCAGGATGACGGCGTGGATCTGGCCGGGCACCACCGGCAGGGGTCGCCAGTTGCGCAGGCGCAGCTGCTTGTAGCCCTGGAACAGCCCGCAGTCGACTAGGAGGCTGTGCCCGTCGTGCCGGACCAGAAAACGCGAGCCGGTGACGGTGTCCGCGCCGCCCAGAAAAGTGATGTTGACGCTCATGGATTCATGATACCCATGAGCGTTTCTTCCTGATCAGCCGCTGAAGAAGCTCTTGAGCCGGTCGGTCCAGCTGCTGCCCGTGGGTGAATGCTTGGCGCCACCTTTTTTCAGCGACTCTTCCAGGTCCTTCAGCAGTTTGCGCTGGTGCTCGGTGAGCTTGACCGGGGTCTCGATCGAGACGTGGCAGTACAGATCGCCGGGGTAGCTGGAGCGCACACCCTTGATGCCCTTGCCGCGCAGGCGAAACTGCTTGCCGGCCTGCGTGCCTTCGGGGATGTCGATGGCGGCCTTGCCGGCCAGCGTCGGCACCTCGATCTCGCCGCCAAGCGCGGCGGTGGTGAAGCTCAGCGGCACCTGGCAGTGCAGGTCGTCGCCGTCACGCTCGAAGATGTCGTGCTTCTTCAGGCGGATCTCGATGTAGAGGTCGCCGGGCGGGCCGCCGTTGGTGCCGGGTTCGCCATTGCCGGTGCTGCGGATGCGCATGCCGTCGTCGATGCCGGCGGGGATCTTCACTTCCAGCGTCTTCTGCTTCTTGATCTTGCCCTGGCCGTGGCAGCTGGTGCAGGGCTCGGGGATGATCTTGCCCTTGCCCTGGCATTGCGGGCAGGTCTGCTGCACGCTGAAGAAGCCCTGGCGCATCTGCACCGCACCTGCGCCGTGGCAGGTGGTGCAGGTGATGGGCTTGGTACCGGGCTTGGCGCCGGTGCCGTGGCAGGTCTCGCAGTCGTCCCAGCTGGGGATGCGGATCTGCGCATCCTTGCCGTTGGCCGCTTCCTCCAACGTGACTTCCATCGCGTACGACAGGTCGGAGCCGCGATACACCTGACGTCCGCCGCCGTGGCCGCGGCGCCCGCCCCCGAAGACGTCGCCGAAGATGTCACCAAAAGCCTCGGCAAAGCCGCCGAAGCCTTCTGCGCCGGGGCCGCCGCGCATGTTGGGGTCGACGCCGGCGTGGCCGTGCTGGTCGTAGGCCGCGCGCTTCTGCGGGTCGCTCAGCATCTCGTAGGCCTCTTTGGCCTCCTTGAACTTGACCTCGGCCGCCTTGGATGTTTCACCCTGGTTGCGGTCAGGGTGGTGCTTCATCGCCAGCTTGCGATAGGCCTTCTTGATTTCCTCGTCCGACGCGTTTTTCGGAACGCCCAGAATTTCGTAAAAGTC